>CAYQTU010000004.1:0-40540 GCA_964420575.1 uncultured bacterium | reverse complement strand
GACGGATTCAACAGTATTCGCTGCCGTATCCGCGACCTCAGCAAATGCGATACCCTGCAATGCGATCAAGATCGCAAGTACGAGATATGCTTTTTTCATGTTCGGATCTCCTTTCTTTAATATTTTAAACACGCAACAGATCAACGCTGTTGCCAAATCTTTTGCCTTAAACTTTTGTTTAAAAAAATTTGAGGATGTTTTTAAATATAAAAAAAACGCCTTTTAGTTCTATGTAACACCCTCCCTTAGAGATTGTCACATTCAAACTAAAGGCGCTTCAAATCACACTTCCACGTCAGGATTGAGCCTTTTAGGCTCTTTCCCGCTACCCCTTCCCTTTAAAAACAAGGGAAATATCAAAAATCAGGGATTATTTCGGGTTTTTCACCTCTTTGTAGGTTAAATTCTTTAAAAGAATTCTACCTTTTAAAATAACAACTGTCAATTGGCAGGAGGAAGCATTTTAATAATTGGATAAAAATGACACATTTTTTTAACTATTTGATAATAAATAAGTTAAGTCGATTAAGAAGCGCGTTTGTCAGCGACCCAAAACTCCATTCGCCGATTGAACATCATCCTTGTTTGGGCATCTAGCGCTGGGAGAGCGCTTAGAAAAACAAGAATGAACGGAACCAGCAGCCACTCAGCTGCATGGATAAAACTCCAAAGAATAGGGTATTTCACGTTCTTTTTAGGAAGAAGCCATAAGCTGATAATGATCGTGCTTAAAAGAGCTAAAAAAGAAAGGCTGAAAATAGCTTGTGTAATTCGGGCTGCGCTGTAATACAGAACTGTGTGCGAAAACTCACGTCCGGCAAAGAGAGCCGGAAGCCAACCGACAAAAGTCAATAAGAAGGGTACTGCTGCCCATGTAACATGTCCTTCAAAAAGTTTAAAAGCATGCTGGATCTTATGATAGAGAGGGATCTTTTTATCCTGAAGAAAGCCGCGCATCACAAGCGGGAAATTTTCAACCCCCCAAGCCCAACGTCTTTTTTGTTTGTAGAGGCTTACGACCGTTCTCCACCAAGAACCAGCATCAACAACGTCCATTGAAAGTGTCGTAGGTATCGGGACAACCCGGTAATTGCCGTTAAAATAGAGATAAGATTTCCAAAAAATCCCGGAGTCGTCAGAGATCATATCCACAGGCCAATAGCCTGCTTCCACTAAAGCTTGGAAGCTCATACTGTGGCTTGAGAAAGTTACTAGCCGATCCGGATCGGTCGTTTCGATTAACTGAAAAAAAGAAGAGCCGGTTTCAACAACGCGGGCGAATCCTGGAACCTTCCAAATATTATTATGGTAAACAGGAATAGGCTGGAAACTAGCCCGATTCCTGTCGGGGCAGACCATAAAACAATAGGTCAAACAACTGAAATAATCAGGACCTACAACCGTATCAGAATCAAAGCAAGAAACAATGATGTTTTCAAAGGAAATATGCCGCTCATGAAAATATCCTGCAGCGGCTTTAGCCGCAAAGGTAATATTTGCCCCTTTGACCCGGGCCTCTCCGAGCAAACCGTCTGGGTGCTGAATGACCAAGAAATCAAAAAAACATTCCCGGTATTGGGCGGCAACGCACCGGATCTCTTCCTTGATCCGCTCATGCGCCCTCTCTTCAAGAGCAATAACAATAACGATACGTTTAAGAAGGGCTTGGTTCGCAGCAATACTAGCAACATTAGCTTCGATGACAGACCGCCCCTCTTTAACAACAGGGATAATGACGAGGTGGTAAATATCTTTTAAAGAAGGCGGCCTTTTTTTCTTTTTTTCCAAAAGTTTTAAATTTTTTCCATGAAGCCAAAGTGAAATCCGAGAAGTTAACGTTTGGGTAGGGTCATGTTGTAAGCGGTTGATCTCCGTTCGATGTTCTTCAAAATGGTCCATCCCACGGATCCAAGCTAACCAGTTTGTCCTTTTTTCTACCAAAAGCCTTGCGTAGGATAGCAATAGAATAATGGTGAGATAAAAAAGCCTCAATACCCAAGCCAGCAAAAAAGCAATCACAATAACCGAAGAAATAATGGGTTTCCACAGCGAAAGAGCCACAATCCCCAGGATCAAAAACCAACTGGTCGCGCCGGGTAGAATCTCAAAAATCCTTTGGAGAAGAAATTCCTTTCGGTTCAGGTGCTGACGCGAAAAAAATAAGCTCATTTCACTGGTCCCCGCTGTGTTTTTTCAAGATCTGTGATCATCCTAGAGATTTCTTGAACTTTTGTTTCAGGAAGAACAGGCATTGCCATTAAATTTCCGCGTGTCATATCTAAAAAATAAATCTCCCCTGATTTCTCGCTATAAAAAAAGTCGCTGTCTTTGCGGACCTCGGCAAGTTCCAGAGGAAACCTTGGGTAAGTTTGATTTAACGCCAAAAGGAAAATCTTCCCTCGATCCTGGAACAAAACATGAGAGCCTTCATATGCTAAAAATGCTTGCCGGATATCATCCCCCCGATCAAAAATCCAATCGATTTCCGCACCCCGTTCAAAGAGACCTCTCCGGGTTTGCGATCTCGAAAAATCAAGGATGCCTAATCCGCTTTTTTGCCAAATCAGAATTTTCTTTAAGCTGAATTCAACTTCATACCCCAAAAGCCCTGAGGGAATGAATTGATAAGGCAAACGATTGGTTAATAATTCGCCATTTTTACCATGAAAAAGCACTAAGTCGCTTGAGAACATTTTGATCTTATAAGAATTCTCGTTTTTGAAAAGATTTTGAATAAAAGCTGCTTTTTCAACTACTGTTTCACTCCCCTTTTTAGCATTAAACGGTATCCTTAGTATGGAAGAAGCGCGGATCGCATATACTTTATTTTTAAATAAGCCATACCCCTGTATTTTTTCTAAAAACAAAGGAAGGACCATTCTCTCTTCCAGGTCAACACGGCTAAGATTCCCTTGGTTTAAACTGAAAAGATAACGGACTTTCCCTTCTTCCCATTGGATCTCTTCTGGATTTAAACCTGAAAAAAGATCTGTGAGGTCCTGGATTTCAGGTTCTTCTTTATCCGTCTCAAAACTTAAAAATCTTATTTCATTTCCTTGTCTAAGCTGAAAAAGGATAAAAAAGCTCTCTGGCATCGTAAAGCATTTCATAACCTCTAAAGAGGCTTCCCGAGCTTCTGGCCTCAGAAGAGCCTTGAGGGTTTCTTCTTTCCAATTAAAAATAAAAAAATCACCTAAGCGATCTCCTCGGCTTAGAAGAAAGAAACGGGTCTTTTCCAATGGGATCAGTTTTTTGAAGGATGCCTTGGAAAGCTCTTTAAATTTCAGCTCGTTAGGAAGGAGCAAGATCTTATCTAAAGCGATCGCCTTTCCGGCGCGGACCGGAATATTCTGAGTCCAAGGCCGGTATCCTTTAAGTGAGATCTGGATCGGATAGGTCCCCGGCATAAGATCGCGAATGGTGGTGGGGGTTTTTTCAGCGATATGCTTATTCGCTAAAATAATTGAAGCCCCTTCGGGAAGTGTTTCAATATGGACAAGCCCTGTTTTAACAAATCCCTCTTCAGTTTTAGGGACAAAAATATAACCCAAAGCGTAAAAAATAATTATGGGGCATAAAACAACATAAATACTCAAAAAAATGTAGAAAAGGATCTTCCGTAGAATGGCCATGACGGGACATTATGCCACAAGCCGGCTTAGCTATCATTTGAAAAATCGGAGGCACTCTCCAGACCTTCAAAGATCTCCTTATCCAGTAAAGAGGCTGAACCCTCTTGCCGATATGTTAAAAACCATGAACTCCTTATTCGACTTTGCGATTCTTTGTTTCGCTTCCCTATTTGTCATTGTCGACCCGATCGGGCTTATCCCCGCTTTTTTGGTCATGACCCAAGAAAACACTGCCCAAGAGCGAGTTCATATGGCTTGGCTCGCTTCAATCGTAACTTTCATTATTTTGTTACTCTCATTTTTCTTCGGGCAAAAGCTTCTTCAAGCTTTTGGGATCACACTCCCGGCTTTTGAAATCGCAGGTGGGGTCATCCTTCTTTTTGTCGCCCTTGATATGTTGCAAGCACGGAGAACAGCAGTAAAAGAAACTCAGGAAGAAAAAGCCGAAGGGATTACCAAGGAGGATGTCGCCGTCACTCCCATGGCCATCCCCATGCTTGCCGGGCCAGGCGCCATTACCGCGGTCATTCTTTTAGCGAATAAATCTGAGGGGGTTTATTATCAAGCCGTGCTCTTGGGAAATATCGCTGCCGTTTCCCTATTCACTTTCCTGATCTTGCGATTTGTTGCGATGCGCTCAACGATCTTAAGCGTTATTGCCCTGAAGATCATGACGCGTCTGATGGGGCTTTTATTAGCAGCTATTGCGGTCCAATTTATTCTGAACGGGATTATTACCGCTCGTATTTTCAGTTGACCCTAATTGGTCGAGCAATCCTCTGGGTCTAAAAATATTATTTCCTAATATTCCGCTCAATGCATGCCAGAAGCACGTCCATGGTCACAGGTTTGGATAAGCATTCACACCCCTCGAGCACTTTGTGCCCAGCTTCAGCTTGTTCTTTGCTCACTGTAGCTGTTAAAAAAACAATGGGGACATTACGCGTTTCCTTGCTTGCTTGCAAAAAAGACGCTGTCAGTCGCCCCTCCATATCCGGCATCAGCACGTCTAACAAAATTAAATCCGGTAGATACTTACGGGCTACTTCAAGGCACTTGACTCCGGAATTATCGACAAGGACTTCATATTTCCCGGTCTGTTCAAGATTAAGCTTTAACATATTGGTCAAACCCACTTCATCATCAATGATCATGATCTTTTTTTTCTGCCCCATGCTTCTTTCCTCCTAAACTTTAAGCATTATCGTAACTCGAACGCCTTTTTCTTTTTTATTGGCAATCTGGATAATTCCTTTGTGTAATTGGATGATCTTTTGAGACACGGTCAGCCCTAAGCCTGTACCTTGGCCAACCGGCATCACAGTAAAAAATGGGTCAAAAACTTTACCGATCTTATCCGGAGGAATACCCACCCCGGTATCCTCAATCTCGACCACCGCGACCGTTTCCCCTTTCCTAAGAACCTCCTTCGATTCGCTCCCCGTCACAAGACGATCTTCTTTAAGACGCAACGGATAACTCTTAATATTCAGCGTTCCGCCCTTAGGCATCGCATTGATCGCGTTCATAATCACATTCAGAAAAACCTGTCCCATTTTATCCGGGTCACAAGATACCTTGGGTGTTTGCGGAGACAAATTCTCTTTTAAAACAACGTGATTCTTTCTTAAATAATAATCGACAAGGGTTAACGTTTTTTTGAGAATTAAATTGAGATTTTCAGTCGTAATATCAAGTTTTCGCGCTGCAGAAAAATTGAGTAATTCTTTAATGACAGTGTCGGCCCTCTTGATCGCGTAGCAGATTTCTGTAAAAACAGAAGTTGATTGCCCTTCGATCTTAGTGTTTTTAGAAAGGTACTCCAAACCCGCCACTGCGATCGCCAAAGGATTTTTCACTTCATGCGCCAACCCGGCGGCTAACCGTCCTACAGCCTCCATTTTAGTGGCCTGCAGCAATTGTAACTGGGTTGAATGCAATTCTTGGTTCGCTTTTTTAAGTTCCTCAAGGGCTTGGCCGATCTTTTTTTCTTTTTGGATAAGTTCAAGGTTAGTTTCTTTAACTTTGCGCTCAGCGATCCTTCTTTCAGTGATATTCCTAAGGATCATCTGAGCTCCCACAACCTTCCCCTGCTGGCGAATCGCCCTCATATTAGCTTCAAAATACACTGACCCTTTTTCTTTATTAATGAATTCAAGCTCATAGGGCCTAGGGTTTTTTCCTCTTATTGCCATAGCAAAATTCGCGATCATTAATAAAACCGAAGGCGGCGCCAAAATCTTCATTTTGCCAAAGCTTAACCCGAGGATTTGTTTCTCCGGGATATTGCATAACTTTTGAAAAGCGGGATTCATTGAACGGATACATCCGTTCATATCTAAAATAATGATGGGATCCGGGGCTCCGACCACGAGATCGGAATAACGTCTTTCACTTTCCCGAAAAGCTTCTTCCATCATTAATCGGGCAATGGCATTCCCCATTTCAGAAGCGATCGTTTCTAGAGAATTCTGATCCGTGGGTGAAATTTGGGACACTTTATAGGAAACTACATTGAGCGAACCAATGACGCTCCCCTCATGAAGGAGGGGGATCACCGCTAACGTTTTGATGCCTTTTAGATGGCTTTGCAAGGGAGTCGGAAAACCTTTTTTGGCATAACTGACATAAACGGGTCTCCCACACATCACCAATCGGACTTGTTCCGCATCGGCAGGATGATAAGAAGCCGCTTTAATAAACGCGGACGATAATCCTTGCGAATAAATAAGTTTTAATCCAAAGGTCTTTTTGTCTAAAAGATAAACTCCCCCTGCATCCATTTGTGAGCTCTGCATAGCGGCATGCACGCAAAAGGAAATGGCTTTTTTAAGGTCTGTCGCCCCGCTTAAGCGATAATTAAGATCATGCTGAATACTTGCTAAGTTTTCTGTTTTCTTCCGCTCGGTAATATCTTCTCCTGCGCCAAGCGTCCCCGTAATCTTTCCTGAATGGTCTCTGATCACATTGTTATGCCAACGGATAATTCTTTGTTCACCGGTCCGTGTCAAAATGGGATTTTCAAAATATTCGATTTTTTTTACTTTTCCTTGTATGAGTTTTGAGAATACTGAACGGATTTCAGCTCTGTTTTGAGAAGGGAGAAAGTGGTCCCACCAAACTTTCCCAAGGATCTTTTCCCGAGGGAATCCTAAGATCCTGCAGCCTTCATTATTAATCAGAGTGACTTGCCCCTTGGGGTTCAAGGAAACGATGATCGTCCCGACGATATCAAGATATTGCTGGGCCTTTTCTTTTTCACGTAACAGCGTTTCAGCAAGCTGGACATGCTGCGTGATATCAATAATGGCCCCGAATATTTGCGTCGGTTTTTTTGTCTTTCCCCATTTGATCAATCTCGTAATATTAACGTGGATCGGATGCCCTTTAGAATGGGCTAGTGAATATCGGAACCGGCATACCTTTATATTTTTTTGAAAATCCGTCCATTCGCTTTTAAAATTCCTCCGTTGATCCGGGACCACCAGATCACAGAGTTTCTTTTTCCCTATAATTTGTTGTCGCGTTCTTCCCAAAAGAGATAAAGCCGCTTGGTTAATGTCTCGGATCGTGCCATCAGGGTCACAAACATAAAATCCAACGCACGCATTCTCGAAGAAATCCCGGGAAGCCGGATACTTTTCTCCGGAACAAATGCGGATTTTTCCGCTCTTATAAGGATGTTTTCCTTTACGCCTACATTTCATAAAAAATAACCCCGATTATTTGGGTCAGTATAACGCGCTCCCTTTAAGAAATCTAGGCGCACTTTTTTAAAAACCTCGCTTGCATAACGCCTTCAAAGCATATATACTTAAAATAGTTAATAATTAAATAAGTTAACTATTATAAACGTTCGGGAAAACCCCGGAGACACCGTCGATGCAGGACCGAGAACAATTCGTTACTCTTTTTCGCGAGATCCATCCAAAGTTCGCTCGCTTTCACATCCATATCCTAGCCCGCATCGGGCTGACGCTTCCCCAATATGCGCTTCTTGACCAGCTCACCACGCAAGATGCTCTCTCAATGACCGAAATAGGCCGCCGACTGCGGATCACTAAACCTGCAGTCACTCATCTTGTGGATCATCTCGAGAAGAAGAAATGCCTGAAGCGAGTGCCTCACCCCAAAGATCGCCGGATCATTTTGCTAAGCATACAACCCAAAGGGGAAAAAGCCGTCGCCTCCATGCGAACTCGTTTTCTCGAATTTTTATTAAAATCCTTTGATCTGCTTAATGTCCAAGAACAGAAAACCATCAGGCGTTTTTATAAAATCCTTTCGTCCAATGTTGACGAATTTTTTAAAGGTGAGAAATATCATGAAGAATAAATTTTCATCCTGCCAAAATCTTTTTTCTAAAACATGCTGCCTTTTGCTGAGCTTTTGTCTGATCTCAACACCCTCAACGTTAAAGGCTGAACCCGATCATTCCACGCCTCAAAGCCAAGCGGTTTCAGATCCGTCTTCTCTCAAACTCCCCTCTTTAAGTTTAGAGGACTGTTACCAGCTCGCTTTGAATCGAAGTGAAACGCTTGCGATCCAAAAGGAAGAGATCGCCAGGGCAACGGCTCAGATGTTCCAAGCCGCCAGCGAAGCGCTCGGCGATGTTGACTTTGTCATCACTAGAGACAGACAGCAAAAACAGAAATCCTTTCCGGGAAGGCTCACGACCGGAGGTTCTTCGGCAGTGCTTAATGATCCCGATACTTTAGAACGTAAATTCGTCATCAACCAGCCCTTGTTCCAAGGTTTTAAGGCTATCGGAGCCCTCACAGGGGCCGGAAGTTATAAAAAAGAACAGAAAGAACTCTGGCAACGCGCCAAAGAACTTCTCTATCAAGACGTTGCCGTGGCTTTCTATGGTCTTCTTCAGGCCCAAAAAGAAGTGGAGATCAATCTTGAGATCCAATCACTTCTTAAAAAAAGGATCGAAGAACTTGAAGAACGGGAAAAGATCGGGCGATCCAGACTTAGCGAAGTTGCGTACGCCAAAACCCGGCTCAAAGTCATTGAAGCGGATCTCGCCTACGCTAAAGGTGTGTCTTTTATCACTCAATACGAGCTTGAATTTTTAACAGGGATTGAATTGGACGGCAGAACATTCAATGAAGATAAACTTCCCGATAATATTTCGGACAGCGTCAAAAATTATCTTGAAGACATCCGGACCCGCTCAGACGTTAAAGCGGCCGAATTGGCCGTGAAGACCGCTTCGCGCGCAATCCTAGTGGCGCAAAGCGGTTTCTGGCCGCTGATAACCTTTCAACATAATCAGTACCAGCGCCGGGAAGGATCTCTGGCTAATGTGGATTGGGATATGCTTTTCAACATAGATATCCCCCTTTTCTCAGGGGGTGAAACTTTTGGGTTAACCAAAGAAGCTGTGAGCTTATGGAAAGAAGAAAAACTCTCTTTTTCTTTGGCAAAACGACAAGCCGAACTTGAGATCAAACAAAGTTATCAGGGTTGGGCCTCGGCCAAAGAAACCGCCATAGCTTTAAAGGAAGCTGTAAACGCTGCGGAAGAAAACTACAATTTGCAATCGGAAGAATATGAACGCAGCTTGGTCAGCAACTTAGATGTGCTTGCGGCACTGGAGACACTGCACCAAACCCGCCAAAATGAGAACCGGGCTTATTACCGGATGAAAGAAGACGAAGCTAAGTTGAAAGTGGCCATAGGAGAAGTTGCATGACCTTATCTGAAATCTCCATCAAAAACCCGGTCTTCGCATGGATGCTTATGCTCGGGCTCATGTTTTTCGGACTTATCAGCATTTTCGGGCTCGGCGTCGGACAAATGCCGGACATTGATTTCCCCGTCTTGAATATTTCTGCGACATGGGAAGGCGCTTCTCCAGAGGTCATCGAAAGTGACGTTGTCGACGTCTTGGAAGATGCCGTCATGGGCATCGAAGGCATGAAAGAGATTTCATCCACCTCTCGGGAGGGCGTTGCTCAACTGACGCTTGAATTCGACCTGGATCGCGACATTGACGTTGCCCTCCAAGAAGTTCAGAGCAAGATTGCCGAGGCACAACGGCTGCTTCCGGCAGACATGGATCCTCCCGTGATCCGGAAATTCAACCCCGAAGACCAACCAATCATGTTCCTTGCGGTAACCTCGAAATATCCGATCAAAGATCTGATGGATTATACCGATCGCCATATTAAAGATCGCTTTAAAACGGTTCCTGGTGTCGGCGAAATCTTTCTCGGTGGATTTCTCGAACGTAATCTTCGGGTCTGGCTCGATACCCAGAAGCTTCTCCAGTATCAACTCACCGTAGACGACGTGATCAAAGCTATTCAAACCGAGCACATCGAAATTCCAGCCGGACGTCTCGAAACCCCAAAAACGGAATCTTCAGTCCGCGCCATGGGAGAAGCTTTATCTGTCGAAGAATTTGAGAAAATTGTTATCACTAAACGTTCGGGACAGCCTAATTACCGCCCTATCCCATTAAAAGAAGTTGCAAGAATTGAAGATGGCCTGGAAGATATCCGGAGATTAGGCCGGGCTATGGGAGAGGATGCCATCGGACTCGGGATCCGTAAACAGCGCGGGGCAAATACCGTAGAAGTCGCAAAAGCCGTCCGCCAACGTGTCGAGGAAGTTCGAAAATCTCTTCCCCCCGGCTATTCGATCGGCATTAATTTTGATTCAAGCCGTTTCATCGAAGACTCCGTTAAAGAGCTCGCGTTCACCCTGATCCTCTCCGCGATTCTGACCGCTTTTGTCTGCTGGATCTTCCTCGGCTCATGGAGCTCTAATCTGAACATTCTGCTTGCGATCCCAACCTCAATCCTTGGCACTTTTATGGTTATCAAATTCGCACATTTCACTTTGAATACTTTCACGCTTCTCGGGCTCTCGCTTGCCATCGGGATTGTCGTCGACGATGCCATCATGGTGCTTGAAAATATCGTGCGTCATCGAGAAAAAGGTGAGAATAAAATCGAAGCAGCACGTAACGGGGCCAAAGAAATCACATCCGCAGCTACGGCAGCCACGCTTGCTATCGCGGCAATCTTTCTTCCTGTAATTTATATGAAAGGAATCATCGGAAAGTATTTTCTTCAATTTGGCATTACGATCACAGTCGCGGTCTTTCTTTCGCTCCTGGAAGCTTTGACGCTTGCTCCCATGAGGTGCTCACAATTTCTCGAAGTCGGCGAACGGACAACTCGTTTCGGCAAAGGTTTTGAACACGGACTTCAGCATTTGTCGGAAATCTATAAAAAATGGCTTGCAGTTGCTCTAAATCATAAAAAAATCGTCTTAGCTGCGGCCTTTTTGTTCTTTACGCTATCGCTTTTCACGTTTCCACTCCTGCGTAAAGAGCTGTCCCCTCCCCAGGATCAGAGCATGTTCGTCGTGCAATTGGAAACACCTATCGATTCTTCGATTTACAACACTAGCGAATGCTTTAAAAAAGTGGAAGCTTTAATTATGAGCCATCCCGATGTCAAACGCTACTTCTGTATCATTGGGTTACGTATGGGGGGAGCGGAAGGAGATGTTAACGCAGGAATGCTTTTTGTAACCTTAAAACAACCTCACGAACGCGCCGTTGACCCTAAGCTGGGACACCGCCCTAATCAGGAAGAACTCATGGATTATTTCCGCAAGCAGCTTAAAACGGTCCCGGGGCTAAAAAAATCCGTCATCCAGGATTTGTCTAATGGAAGTTTTCCGATCCAATTCACGGTTCGGGGGCCTGATTGGGACAAACTCATCGCCTATTCTCAGGAAATCCAGGACAAAATGAAGACAAGCGGCCTTTTTCAAGATATCGATTCGGATTATCGCCCTGGAATCACTGAATTCCGCATCTACCCTGACCGTGATAAAGCTTATGCCCGAGGCGTCAGCATTAATTCAATCGCTGAAACCGTTAACGCTATGATCGGAGGAGCTAAAATCGCCAAATACACCCAAAGCGGCCGCCGTTACGATGTTCGTGTCAAGGCTGTCCCAGAACAAAGAATGACCGCTGAAGATATCCAGAAACTATGGGTTTGGAACAACCGGGGCGAAATGGTCAGTCTTGCTGATGTCATAACTATTAAAGAACAGCCGAGTCTTCTTAATATCAAACGCCGCGATCGGGAACGCGCAATCGGAATCTCGGCTAATATCGCACATGGAAAATCCCAAGCCGCAGCCATCCAAAAAGCTGTCGAAATCGGCGACACGATCTTGAAAGGGACAGATTATCATATCGTTTTAAGTGGAACGAGCGAAACGATGAAAGAATCTTTTGGAAGTCTTGCTTTTGCCCTTTTTCTTGGCCTAGTCGTTGCCTACATGGTGCTGGCGTCCCAGTACAACCATATTATCCATCCGATTACCATCTTTCTGGCCTTACCTTTTAGCATTTCTGGTGCTTTGATCGCATTACTCATCTCAAATCAGTCCCTTAATATCTTCAGCTTTATCGGACTAATTCTTCTGATGGGAATCGTTAAGAAAAATTCGATTCTGCTTGTAGATTTTACGAATCAGATGAGAGAACGGGGTATGCAACCGCTAGAAGCTCTAAAAACAGCCTGCCCCATCCGTTTAAGGCCCATTATTATGACCACAGTCGCCACGGTTGCTGCAGCGATTCCACCAGCCTTAGCGCTCGGTCCGGGCGCTGAGACCCGTATCCCGATGGCTATTTGTGTCATCGGCGGCGTTCTAGCCTCGACCTTGCTCACCCTTTTCGTAGTCCCTTGTGCTTATCTGGTTTTTGTAAAATTAGAAAAGGGAGAAACGAGCTTAAGCGGTCAATGCAAAGAGCTTATGGAAAAATGTTTCGCTTTGATCCGCAGCAAAACGGGCAAGTAAAGAGATCCTTTTAAGTGGGTTGTACAGAATTTTCTGATTTTATCTTTTCGTTCTTTTCTTTCAGAATAATGCGCTGATGGGCTCGAGCTTGAAGCTTATCAAAAAACTCCTTCACCCTAGGATATTCAGCACGAGAGATAAGCATGCGTTTTCTCCGGTTCATTTCGGTGATCTTGATTTCTTGACCGTTCTTTTCAAATTTCCTCTGGATCTGAAAAAAACCAATATCTAAATCCAAGTTCTCGGGCAAATGGGTCACAACATATCCTTCGGGGATCCGATAAGTAATAATTTTTTCTTTCAATGCGTTCACCGGAAAAAAAATATCTTTCTCCCTTTCTTTTTCGGAGAAATCAGCTTTCGAACTATACCCGATAAGATCAATGATCATCATGCCTTCCGTAACCGGAAAAGCGTCATGCTGCTTATATTTACTGTACATCTTCAGAAGGCCATATCGATTTTCCAATCCTTCGATCCGCCGCTCCAGAACTTCTCCATTACGCGCCAATAACGCATCAAAAGATTGGTAAAATTTTTCTTTTTCTTCTTTATTCATGGCATGATATTTCATCCGGAAATCCACTGAAAAATCAAGGGTCTCTAGATCAGAAGCTTCAAAAACAGCGGAACCGTTCGGATCTATATCCTCAGTTTGAGTTTCTTTTTGCGTATTATGCTGCTCAGGAAAAATGGGAAGACGGTCAAAAGTCGCGTTTTGAGCCCCAATGATAAGCGTGTAGGCCCCTTGATATTCCAAAGGATATTCTTCAAGGTCATAACCTTTCAGCCAGGGGTCGACATAAAAGTCCTTTCCACCTGGGTCTTTGATCTTAAGAAGCACATGATCAAATAAAGCCGGGATGGGGAGATCATAACGGGGGTCACTTCCTTTGTATTCATTGACAAAAAGAGCAAGATTTGATTCCACTCCAGCTTCTCTTAAGATTGCCATAGCTAAAAGCGACAGGTCTTTACAATCCCCGTACTTATTTCTAAAGACTTCCTCGGTCGGGTGAGGCTCCATAATATTCGCTCCAAAAGACATGGAGACATATCGAAAATGATCCTGTAAGTATTCGAGCACCGCCCGGACTTTATCCCGGAGAGCGGTCTTTCCCTTAACAACCTCTTGTGCCGTTTTTCGGATCTCAGGAGTGATTTTTAAATTCTTCTGAATGAGCTCGGAATACCATTTCCCCACCACATCCCAGCTTTGAAGCGAAGAAAATTCCGCACCTTCGACATTTTGCGGATCGGGGAGAGGTTCAAAATCCTCAGAAGGCGGTTCGGAGTCTACATCCTGTTTTTCCCAAAGATAAGTAATTTTATCTTCTGTTTCGGTGATCTTGGGCTTATCAGACAAATTGAATTCTTTATAACGGACCCCGAGCTTTTTAGGGAAAGTAAGGCTGATCTTTAAAGATTTTGTCGGCATCCTCATTTTAAAACTGAGCATATCCCAAAAAGATCCCGGAATCGGGATCTTTTTTGTTTTAATGGTGAAGCGAATATCAAGAACAGAGCCGACCCTTACTTCTGGCAGCGAAAGCATTTTAACTTTGGCATCCGAATACATCGGAAAATCATTATAGACATTAAGATCTTGAGATTTGACATACGGAAGTTTTTTCCCCTCCGGCGTGATCGTAAAAGCTTCAACTTCAGAGATTTCGTCACTTCCCGCATCATAATAAATAGGGACTTCCCCATACCGCTGGGCTTCATCTTTCAAGATCTTCACTTTTTTGTGGGAATAATTTGTAAAAGTCCCGTCATCGTTGACCCGGACCTCAGCCTCATAAAGCACCCCCAGAGCAAGAGCATCCTTGTGCCTTTCTTCGAAGGGCGCAACGCGTTGAACTGATCCAGCTTCACAAAAAACCGGACGGGGATGGGATAGAACGAAAACGAATAAAAAAATAAGCGGTAAAAAAGAATTTTTGCTCGTCATGGAAAGATTATCGGAACATTCCTCTCAAAATTAACTTGATCGAAAAGGATATTGGAACTATTGGCCCCCGGATAATGGGGGAAAATCTTTAAGAATTTTTTCGACAGCCGCTCGGATACGCTCTTCTTGTTCGCCGCGGTCCCGGACACGATCTAAAACGGCATTCATGGTTCCGCGGTAAAAAAGCTTTTTCGCTTGAGGATCGCAAATATCCACGATCAGTGATCCCTCTTTATATTCGGTCGTAAAAGTTCGAGGACCGCTCAACATTCCCGGATCATTAAAGATCACCGCACCTCCCGGCCGGACGATCGGAGAAGAAAAATAAGGGGGATCAATAACTGTGGTATCCCATTTTCCTTCAATGCCCGCATGATACTTCACTTTAAAGTCTGGAAGGCCTTCGGATCTTCTCAGGTAACCCTTACACGTTACGGGCAAGTTCAGCATCCACCGCCTTACGGATCCATTCATCCAGGGTAGCATGATCCAATGCTGGCTCACCGGTTATTTCCTGAGTTTCAGAAGTCCATTGGTAGGTTTTTAATCTTGAGAAATCTATTTTTTTGTCCCAATCAGTGCGCACATCAACTGTGGCACATCCCGCTCCCGCGCACAATACACAAAGGCCAAAAAAAATCCGGATTTTATTCATGGTTTCTCCCTATCTTGAGTCTCCCCTTCCAGGATCCTTTCAAAAATATCCGGCAAAGGAGTCTGGAATACCATGCGTTTACCGCTGATAGGATGGGTCAAAGCAAGAAAGTAGGCATGAAGCGCCAAACGTCCTATCGGGTTGACTTTGCTTCCATAACGTTCATCGCCGATGATCGGATGTCCAAGGTCAGAAAGATGAACGCGTATCTGGTGTTTCCTTCCCGTTCCTAATTCAACTTCCAAAAGCGAATACTCTCCGCTCGCCCGAAGGACCCGGTAATGGGTGATGGAAAGCTTTGCATCTTCCTTTCGCTTGCTACTATAGACCTTCAAAAATTTATTTTCACGTAAAAAACTGGAAAGGGTCCCGCTTTCTTTTTCAGGAGCTCCTTCAACGATCGCATAATATTTCTTCTTCGAATTTTTCCAATCTTCCTGTAAATATTGTTTCACTTGAGCGTTCTTTGCAAAAACGATCAATCCGGAAGCTTCTTTATCTAAGCGATGGATGATAAAAATACGTTTTCCGCTTGCTGGCTTAATAAAAGGATGCGGCTTTTTGGAGATCTCAGCATCTTCTTTTACGCGAACATACTCATTCGCAGCGTAAAAAGCGGTTTGGGTGGCTACTTTCTCGGTCGCGATCGTTAAAAGACCGGAAGGTTTGACGATCACAAGAATCGAATCATCTTCATAAACAACTTCAATGCCAAACTGGGGAGAGAGGAAAGCCTTCTTTTCGTGCGCAGAAATAATGCGGACCTCATCCCCCGGTAACAGACATTGGTCAAAACGTTTCGAAACGGTCCCGTTGACCAAAACAGCTCCAAACTTCAGATATTGCCGTATCCGTGTCTTTTTTGTATCCGACAGCGTTTTGAAAAGATATTCGAGAAGTTTGGCGGATTCATGAACTTTCAACGTTCTCATACCGAAGGAGAACGATAAGCATTAAAATCGCTTATGTCCTTTATCTCTTTCCTGGTTTTCGAGACCCTTTTTTCCTCGGGAGGATATCCGAGGGCAATCACAATATCGACCTTTTTATCGTTCGGAAGTTTGAGCTCCTTTTTGAGAGCCTTTTCGTTGAACCAGCCGATCCAGCAGCTCCCGACTCCAAGTTCTTGCGCTTGCAGGATAAAATGTTCACATGCGATCCCGATATCGATCAGATAATAACGCGTATCTCTGACTTGGCTTCCGACCGTAGCAAGGAATTTCATTTTTTCAGAGACAACCGCCACAAGCACAGGCGCTGCTTTTGCAAATTTATTCATGGCATAAACCCCCGAAAAGATCTTCTCAGCAACACGCCCCTTGAGTTCCGGCTCATCGATCACGATAAATTTCCAAGGCTGGGAATTGCAAGCAGAGGGCGCCAAGCGGGCGGCTTCAATACATTTCAAAAGATCTGCCCGAGGGATGGGCCGATCGGCATAACGCCTTACACTTCTCCGTTTTTGAATCAAGTCTATGAAGGGCATCGTTCTTTGGATATTTCTATTTTTTCGCAGACATATGTTCCAAAATCAGCACCAAAAGATAGAGGGTCATGGAACAAAAAAGCCCTTTAGCAAGGAAATACCAGCTCAGATAATCGTTCTCGAACTTTCCTTCAAAAATCTTACTTCCTCCCAAGAAAGTGTAAACGCATATCACCAAGACCACACAGGCAACGGCGATCACTGTTTTTTTAAGTTTCTTCACGATATCCTCCACTCCCCTTTTTTTGAGGGGAATTAACCAACGGTTCTATTAAACCCGGGCTTTCAAGAAAACTGCCGTAATGAAAAAAAACACAAGCCCCAACATCGCTATTCTCACAGAATTCAACTTCTTGGGCAAATGTTTCCTCAAGCTCAAGAAGTTTATAAACTCCGATCCCGATATTCATCTTTTTAATGTCATGGACTTGAGGGACAACATTTAAAATCCACCGCTCAAACTGCTTGGGGATCGGGGAATAGTCCATCACCGTCACAAAATCGACGATTCCCCGATTGATCCAAGACGGCCAGTCCTGAAAGGCTTCCTCATAGGCTCGGGGATACGGCATGCATCCCGTGGCTGAAATCTTGATCTCGGAACGAATTTCGCGAGCCCTTTGAGCAAGAAGCTCCAGAAGGTCCGTCACTTGCCGACGTTTCCAATCTTTCCAGACCGGGTTTTGATCTTCAATCTTACCCTCGGGCATTTCTTTCTTAAAACGCTCCACATTCATCGCAGTATACCCATATACGGGATGGGTGTCGGGATAACGAAGATAGTCAAATTGGATGCCATCCAGTTCCGGGTATTGGCTAAGGACTTCTTCGATCATCTTTTTAAGCTCATCCCTCACACGAGGATCTCCCGGCTCAAGAAAATACTGATTATCGATTTTATAATCAGATAACGATTTTTTCTCCTGCCGATCGCGGGTGAGGATCTGAGTTCCGTATTTTTGAAGCAAGGGAGCTTGCTCATTGTTGTTCAAACTAAGCATATTGAGCCAAGCGTGCACCTGGATCCCGGAGGCATGCGCTTCCCGAATCAAAAGTCGGATCGGGTCTTCTCCCACCTCTCGAAGGCAAGATTCATAAGCTGTGGGATCCCCTACCTTCGAAGGGAACCAGGCTTTGTTCGCGAAATAAATCTGTATAAATAGGAGTTGAATTCTCGCTTTTTTTGAAAAATGAATAAGCTGCAAAATCGCCTTCCGGCTTGAAAGCACTTGGGGATCCTGGATGATAGAAACAAACAGACCTCGCGGAGATGGCTCGTCAGACCGTGCAGAAAACGGTAAAAGAAGAAATATCGAAAAAAACCAAAATAAAAAAAATTTACTCATCTAAAACTCAGGGGGTTCAATAAATTTTGATTCGATATTTTTTAAGAACATGGTCTGGGTCATAAGATGTTTTTGCGATCCTCAAGGCCAGCTTCCCGAGGTCTTCTTCAAAATTCAGAGTTTTATATTGATAAGGAAGAATCTTGGCAAAATGATTATACATATACTGGTAAAGTCCTTTGAACTTTCGCTTTCCTTTTGCAAAGTGCAACGCGAACATGCTCGGGTTAATCTCTTCGCCAATAACAAAACCTGCGGGTTCGTTTTCTACATAATAGATTCCGCCGCACAATACTAATGCGTCATAGCATTCAAAGGCCTCACGACAAGCATCATAATCCGTAGCGTTTTTATCTTCTCCGACATCCTCTTGCCAGGTCTCCAAAATATCCCGAGCATCGTCCATTCGATCCAAAGTCAAAGGTTTAGCCTCAGGCGCATACCGTGACAAAAACTGATTGAGTAAGTTTTTTTGGCCATGCAATTTATGGCCTTTATAAGTGGAAAGTTTTTCCACAGTATAGACATAATCAGAATCATTCTCTGAAAATTCAAACTGAACATTTTTACTTTCGAATGTTCGAAGCCATTCTTCAGGAATAGGGAAAATAAAATCATAATCGCGGGCTAAAGCAAGCCATGAATCGATTGGGTTTGTTCGGATATCCACGGTCGGCATAACATACTGGAAACCGTCATAAGTCTTTCCGCCGATAAAAATATCTTCCCCCTCGGCTAACACCTGGTAAGCATGCACGTTACGGAAAAGATAGAGATTTGCAAAGCTGTATTGAGAAAGACGGGCGTGTGTACTTTTTAGGCGATCATGAAGGATTTTTTTATGACTCAATGATAATTTTTCTATTCGCATGTTAATCATCCGCGTTAGAGTGTCTTTACGAAATTATTGTATCGGAAAATGAACTCCGATAATAGCCGAGACTTTACGCTTTAGAGGAAAGTTGTTTGATCAAGCGTGGCTTAGATCTTTTAGAAGTTTATTTTCAGGCAGTTTTTGAAGAGCATGTTCAAAGGCGGTTAATGATGCGCGCAGCTTCTCCAGTTCACGGCTTTCCACAACCGGCACATCTTTTGTTCCCGCTTTTTCCATTTGATCAATGACAAACTGAATCGTCATTTCTCCTACATCCCTTGCAGGCTGATAGCGGCGATCCCGCTCACTTTCCCCACGGATAACGGTCAAAAGGTTGGATTCCGTTAAACGGAACAAAAGCTCACGCGCCAAACGCACCGGCATTTCAAGATGAGATGCGATCTCCTCGGCCGTCAAAGGGGCTAACCCCCGGCTGAACCGATCAACACATATTTGCACGATCCTCAAAGCGAGAAGCTTTTTCGTGCTGTAACTTGCGCTCAAACAATCTTGCTCAAATTCAAAGGTCTGTTCATTTTGATGCGCAAAAGCCAGTTCAGCGCCATAGAGAACGATCCGCCAGCTCATCTGGAGCCATATTAAAAAAAGCGGCAAGGCCGCAAAGCTTCCGTAAACAGCACCCGCGTTGGAAACGCCGATCTGGAAGCGGATATAAGCCCACTGAACAACCTGATACAAAGTACCGGCAACGATCCCCCCGAGCAATGCGGATCTGAAATTGATTTTTCCATTCGGCATAAAAATATAAAGATAGGTCAACAATATCCAGAAAACCGCATAAGGAAGAAACTTCAGTGAAAAAAGGATCACCGGACCTACCGGTCCGAGAATCGTCATTTTTTGGGTCAATGAACTGATCTGACTTGCAATAAACACGGTTGCACTGCTTGCTACAAGATAAAAGAAAGGCACGATCAGCACCAGTGCCAGATAATCCGTAAATTTCCTTCCGAGGCTCCTTTGTTTTTTGATCCCCCAGATCTCGTTAAATGAAGCTTCTATATTGCCTAGCACCTGGATCACGCTCCAAAAAAGAAGCAAAAGGCCGACCCCTGCGATCAAACCGCCTCGGGTATTTTGAAGAAGATTTTCAGAAAAAGCGATGATCTTATTTAAAACTTCTTGTTGCCCTTGCATATTTTCGATCAGTTTTTCATGTAAGAGCTTATCTAACCCAAACCCTTTCGCCAGTCCGAAAGCCATGGCCAGCACAGGAACGATCGAAAGGAGTGAAAAAAACGTCAGCGCAGAGGCATGTAAGGAGCACTGCTTATTGGAGAATTCCCTGAGCGATAAAAGGAAGATGCGCAAACCGCGGACACAGAACCCCCGGAATCCTTTAGCTTTTCCGGCACGGATCCGCCAGATGTCTTGTTTGAAAAATTTAATGATTTTTTGGACCATAAAGATCTTATACCCCGTTTAAATTAATGGATCAAGATGCGGGCTGTTCAGGGACTACTTTAGGAGCAGGGGTTAGGGTTACTGAATGATTTTTACAAGGTGTCCGGTACATGATAGGTTTCCAGTTCGGATCCGGGATCCGAAGCCCATAACCCACATCCGGAAAATCCACGGGAATGAAAAAAGTGCTCAGCTGAATAAGCCCGGCTGTGGTATTGACCACAAGTCCGCCCATCCCGGCAGAAAAACCTTCCCACTGTTTTTTATATTTAGGTTCTCCGGCTTCTGCCCACGGACTTAGCCATCCTAGCAAACTATTTTTAAGACCAAAAATCAGCTTGCCTTTAGTTTTCGCCCAATAGTTCGGTTCTTTCGTCCATGGAGATGCGGCATCAAGAGGCCCCACCAAAAACACCATGAAAAGAATCGTCGGAATGCTTGAGAAAATTATTTTTTTAACGGTCATATTCATAGGAAATACCGCCATGAGGCAGAGGAAGGTCCACGGGAATTGGAAAAGTCGCTGCGTGTAAAAGGCCCCCGGCCGTATTCGTCACGGCATAAAGAATCCCTTCCCCGCAGCCTTGAAAAAAATTTTCCGCATGGGCCGGTTCATAAAAAAGAGCGAGCCATCCCGCGGTAATATTGAGAAACCCAAACCCTAATTTATGGGAGATCTTATCGGCATAGGTTTTCTCCTGGGTCCAGCTACTCGGAGGAAAAATACGCGTATCGCGAGGAACTTCGGAAGACTCAGGTGGAGCAATTCCAGGATCACCGATAGCGCTTACGGAACAAGGAAAAGTAAAGATCGCGACGCTTGCCAACACTGCCCACACCAGGGCAAAAAAAGGAAATAAACTTGTTCGTCTCATGATGGAGAAAATACTAATGGCTTCATAGAGAGAAGTCAAGAAAACGCGTAACGATCAACGGCTTGCCTGTTTTAATCATTAAAAAGATCATTTAAGGTGAACGCCTGATCCGGTCTAGCGATCTTTAATGCATTAAAAATTTTTTGCTGAACGTTAAGACTGAGCCTTCTTCCCTTCCGGGCCTTTTGTACCATTTTATGGGTTAATTGCTGCGTTGAAACACGGACCAGATCGTGATTGGAAAGTCCTAATTGCGCCATAATCCTATCAAGCTTTCCGGGATTCTGTTCTAAGGACATAAGCTCTGCTCTCCCTCATTTATGCGTCGCTTGATGGATCGCTTTCAACATATCTTTATTGGTCGGATATTTCTGAAGTTGCTCGATCAATGTTCTGACCGCCTCGACGGTATTGAACGTCGCCAAAACACGCCGGATCTTCCGGATAGGCTCGATCTCTTCGGAACTTAGCAAGAGTTCTTCTTTACGTGTTCCGCTTCTTGCAATATCAATAGCAGGATAGATCCTTTGATTAGAGACTTCACGTGACAAAAAGATCTCCATATTCCCCGTCCCTTTAAATTCTTCGAAAATGACCTGATCCATGCGGCTTCCGGTATCCACAAGGATCGTTGCAAGGATCGTCAAGGACCCTCCGTTTTCGATCTTCCGGGCTGAACCAAAGATCCGGCGCGGCACTTCAAGAGATCGCGCGTCCACTCCTCCGGAAAGTGTGCGCCCGCTGGATTGACGCTCTGCATTATGAACACGCGCAAGCCTCGTCAAAGAATCCACAAGCACCATGACATCCTTCCCCTCCAGGGCCTCTTGATAAACCTGCCGCATCAATACATCGGCTGTCGCAATATGATGCTCGTAAGTCTCATCCGAGCAGGACCATCGCACTTCTGCAGTCACGTTACGCCTGAAATCCGTGACTTCTTCCGGCCGTTCATCGATCAAAAGGCAATAAAGTTTTATCTGAGGATGACTTTTAGCAACGGATTGACAGATATGTTTAAGAAACGTCGTTTTCCCGGAACCCGGAGGGGCAACGATCAGTCCGCGCTGTCCCATCCCGATAGGACAGATCAGATCCATGGCGCGCATGGTGAGTTCACGCGACCCATCTTCAAGACGGATACGCGGGGAAGGATCTATCGCAATGCTTTCTCGGAATCTTCGGGACACCTCATCCTCTCGAGTATAAGGCTCGCAACGCCCCGGTCTGTGAGAAAGATGAGAAGATCGGGGTTTCGACCGGTGTGGTGAACGGTGTCCGTAGCTATAAGGTCTCATGATTTTTGTAGTTTATCCAATTTTTCGATCAAAGAACACCATTCTTCTTCGGCCTCTTCGATCTGGATCTGGATCTCTTTGAGCCGAACGTTCCTTTCTTTAGAGTAGTGTAAAGGATTATTGCGGATCTCTTCGAGCAGCTTATCTCGTTCAGCCTCATAGTGATGCATGCGGTTTTCTGCTTTGGTAATGTTTTTTTTGAGCTTGGAGATCTCTGTTTTCTGACCGTTTCTCTGAGGGGTTTCCGGTTTGGGCTGGTCTTCTATTTTTTTAGCAGGAACATTTTTAGAAGCCATGGAAAAGTGCGGCATTTCGTTTTCGGAGGCTTCTCCCCGCGCCACTTGTTCAAGATGATAAACATAATCTTCATAGGAACCCGGATAATGCAGGATACGTTGAGTTTTGACTTCAAGGATATTCGTCGCCACCAAATTAACAAAAGTACGGTCATGGCTGATAAAGATCACGGTCCCTTTAAAACGTTTTAAGGCCCGCCCTAAGGCTTCGACCGTTTCGAAATCCAGGTGGTTTGTCGGTTCATCCAAAAGCAGGACATGGCTTTGAGAAAGCAAGAGCCCTGCAAGAACAAGGCGCGCGCGTTCCCCTCCGCTAAGTACTTTAACTTTTTTCTCAACGTCATCTCCTTTAAAAAGAAAACAGCCCGCCATGGTCAAAACCTCCTGACTGGTAATGCCGGAAGTGCTTTCGCGCATCAGGTAACTGAAAATGTCATCTTCGGGATCCAAGGTTGAAAAAACATGCTGCGCATAATATGCGATCTTCAACCCTGCTCCCCATCGGAACGACCCGGCTTTAGGCGAAAGGTCTCCCGCCAGAGTCCTGAGGAAGGTCGTTTTTCCCTCCCCATTATTACCGAGCACAGCCACATGATTTCCCCGCTCAATCTCAAATTGGATCCCTTGCGCAACATCTTTCCCGGGATATCCGATCGCAAGGTCTTCACAGCACAAAGCTACCCCGCCTTTAGATTCCACAGAAGGGATCGGGATCCGGACATGGCTCATCGGATGTGCGATCTCAATCGTCTTAAGCTTGGCTAGCTGCTTCATCTTCGACTGGGCTCGAGAAGCCGTAGAGGCTTTTGCCCGAAAACGGTCGATAAAGGCTTGAAGCTGTTCACGCTTCTTTTCAACGCCGCGGTTATGCGCCTGTTTTTGGGCGGTCTGCACTTCTTTAAATTCAAAATACTCCTCGATACCCCCAGGATAAAGCGTCAATTCTCCATTTTCCACTTCAAGGGTATGATCACAAGTGCGCTTCAAAAATTCCCGGTCATGCGAAACGATCAGATAGCCTCCCCGGAAATCGAGCAGAAAATTCTCTAAAAGAATGAGCGTGCTAAGGTCCAAATAATTACTCGGTTCATCGAGGACCAAAAAATTCGGCTTCCCGCTCTGCGGGTCTTGGTCAGAACGAGAACCCAAAAGCATTCCCGTAAGTTTGACGCGGGTCTGAAAACCTCCCGGAAGACTTTTGACCGGTTCTTCAAGCATTTCATTTTGGATCTGAAAACGCGCCGCCATTTGGCCGCATTCCCAGTGTTCTGCTCCCGTAGTCCGTATTAAAAAATCCAGGACACTTTCCTCAGGCCGGAACGTATCATGCTGTTCGAGATAGCTTAAACGGAGAGAAGCATTTCGTATAATGCTACCGCTATCCGCCGGTTCATGCCCGGTAATGATCCGGCAAAGCGTGGATTTTCCCGCACCGTTGCGCCCGATCACGCCGATCTTCTGATCGTCTGAGAAAGAGGCGCTGGCCTCATCAAGGATGGTCGCTGCCCCGTAGGCTTTATGGATCTGATTGATCTGAAGGAGAACGGTCATATCTTAAAAAAGTTTATCGCCTAAGCGGTCCGATGTTTTTCGGTGAACTTGATGATATGGTTCATCATCTCAACGCATTTGACCGGATAAAGGCCTGACGCAGATTCCGCTGAAAGCATGACATAATCCGTGCCGTCAAGAATGGCATTGGCAACATCGCAAACCTCGGCCCGAGTCGGAATAGGATGTTCGGTCATGCTTTCCAACATTTGAGTGGCTGTGATCACAAATTTTTTGGCCTTATTACATTTTTTAATGATCTTTTTTTGGATATAAGGGACTTCATAGATCGGGATCGAGATCCCCATATCCCCCCGCGCAACCATGATCCCCTCACAGACAGAAATGATCTCGTCGATATTCCGTATACCTTCCCAGTTCTCGATCTTTGCTATCACCTGGCAAGCATGGGAATGACTTTTAAGATGTGCCCGGAGATCCAGAATGTCCTTCCGGTCTCTGACAAAGGATTGGGCGATGTAATCCACCTTGTGTTCAATGCAAAAATGAATATCCTCTTTATCTTTCCGCGTCAATCCCTGGACATCTAATTTAACGCCGGGGATATTGATCCCTTTGTGTTCTTTGATCGGTCCTCCGACAATCACACGGGTCTTAAGATTCTTAGTATCCCTGGATTCCACCATTAATGCGATCTTTCCGTCATCAATATAAATATGCTGTCCCGGTTTGATCGGTTTAAGCGAACCAGCCCAATCAAAAGGAATACGAGAACCCTCCCCCAGAATACTTTCCGTGGTCAACCAAAGGATTTCGTGCCGTTTAACCTGAACCGGCTGTCCCCCTTTCAGTTCGCCGATACGCATGCGGTAGCCTTCCAGATCCCCTAGAATACGGATGTGCCTACGATATTTTTTATTAAGCCTTCGCACAAGCCGGATATTTTCCAGATGTCCCGCAAGACTCCCGTGGGAAAAATTGAGCCGAACAACATCCATTCCCGCACGCATCATTTGTCGCAAAATACTTTCCCGGCTTGAAGCCGGACCTAAGGTACAGACGATCTTGGTTTTAGGCATGGGTCCCCTTTCTTATGGGATCAAGCGCGGGACAAAATGATCTTTGCCGCAGCCTCTCCGTCGACATCTTCGTGTTCACCAAAAGCAACATGACGTTCAATAAAACGTTCCCGGATTTTTTCCGCAGCTTCCCGGGCATCAATCTTATGATCGAAAAGCCGGGTCGGCATTTGAATGGAATGGAAGAATTCTTCCGTTTTTTGGATGGCATCCTTCGCGGAAGTAATATTCCATACCCGTTTCCCGTATTGCTCGAGCTTTTCTTTTTTGGCAGAGAACTTATAGTTCCAAACTCCAGGCAAGATCACCGCAAGTGTTTCGGCATGATCAAGACCGTAAAAAGCGGTCAGCTCATGACCGATCATGTGCGTGGCCCAATCTTGAGAGACTCCGCAATTGATGAGATTATTCAGTGAAAGTGTTGCTGCCCACATGAAAGTGGCTCGCGCTGAATAATTTTTAGGTTCTTTGAGGGTTATGGGCGCGATTTCGATCAAGGTCTGGATCAAAGATTCCGCAAGCCGGTCTTGTAAGACATTCTCCTCGGGAAAGGTCAGATACTGTTCCATTATATGCACAAAAGCATCTACGATCCCGTTCCGGATGTATTTAGTCGGCAAAGAAAAAGTAGTTTCCGGATCTAAAACTGAAAAAATCGGATAAACATGAGACGAGGAAAAATGAAGTTTTTCCCGGGTCGCGCGGCATGAGATCACGGAATTTCCATTAGATTCAGAACCGGTTGCCGGTAGCGTTAATACCGTCCCGACAGGTAAAGCGGCTTTGACGTTAGAACCATGCTCTTGAAGCATTTTCCAAAGATCTTTCCCTTTGAAACAGGCCCCAGCTGCAATGAATTTTGCAGCATCCAATACCGACCCGCCGCCTACAGCAAGGATGAAGCCGATCTTTTTCTTTTTGACGATCTGAACCGCCCGCAGACATGTCTCAAAAAGAGGGTTGGGTTCGATCCCGCAGAATTCAACCGTTTTCCGTCCTCTTAATGCCTTACGGACCTGTTCGTAAACACCGTTCTTTTTGATCGAACCGCCGCCATAGAGGAAAAGAACAGAGGTGGATCTCGGCATACGTTCCCGGATCTCTGAGATCATTCCGCGTCCGAATAGAATTTCAGTAGGGTTTTTGTAAGTAAAATTTTTCATAATAAGTCTTTGTTGAACTATGGGATCATCCGGATCTACAAGAGGCTCTATCTTATCTAAGGCAAAGTCTTTGTCAGATGTTTCATGATCATATCCAGCATCGTCGGACCATCAAAGGGTTTTTTAAGATACCCTGCAGCTTTCAATGACGTCGTTTTTGTTTCAAGGTCCACGCTTGTATCCGCGCTCGAAAAGATAACCGGGATCTTTGAGAGGCCTTGATCCTTTTGCATCCTTTCGAACACTTCATACCCGTTCAGTTTAGGCATCTTGACATCAAGAAGAACCAGATCAGGGGCCGTCTCCTTAAGTTTATTCAAGGCCTTTTCACCATCCGTAGCGGTCACAACATCATATCCTGATTTTTTTAAACGCAAAGAAGCCATCATTAAAAAATCAGGCTCATCATCAACAACAAGGATTTTTTTAGCCACGCAGTTTCCTTTTTAAGACCCTTCTTGGGCGTTCGGCAGGATAAAATAAAAAGTGCTTCCCTTTTGGAATTCCGAACAAACCCCGATCTTGCCACCATGTCGTTCAACGATGGTCTTTGAGATCACAAGTCCAAGCCCGGTCCCGCCTCGGCCGGCGGCCTGCCCGTCTTTAAGCTGTTTGAATTTTTTAAAGAGCTCGGGGATATCCTCCAGCCGGATACCAATGCCCGTATCGCTTATTGAAACCTTTATTCCCTTTTCCGTCAAGGACGTTTCTAAGGTCACTTCTCCTTTTTCGGTAAATTTGATCGCATTATTGATCAGATTGATCAGAACCCTCAGGATCCGGTCGCGATCACAAGAAACCAGAGGGAGGTCTTCGGCAAGATCCATTTTAAGGTCAAGATTCTTATGATGCGCCGAGGGTCTCAACATTTCATACGCATCTAAAATGAGTTCGTTGATCGATAATTTTTCAAAATTAAGCTCTGCTTTCTGCGCTTCAAATTTCTGAAAATCCAGGAAGTTATTGATCAGGCGCGTTAACCGGTCAATATTCGCCAGGCAGGTCACTAAAATCTCCCGCATCTCCCCTCCCACTTTGCGGGCATCTTCTTCAAGCAAAAGAGCGAGCCCTTCCCGGATGGGATAAAGCGGCGTGCGCAATTCATGAGAAACCATTGAGATCAGTTCGGATTGAGCGCTTTCCGCTTTCTTACGCTCAAGAATCTCCATTTCGAGTTGCCGAGTCCGTTCTTGGACCAATTCTTCGAGCCGTTCTTGATATTTTTTTAATTCTTTCTCGACGTTCCGGAGCTCCGTTACATCCCGGATGATCCCAACAATCAGCTGTTGCCCTTCGGCATCCTGATATAAGGTTTTTTTGGTAATGATCGTATGTGTCACTCCTGCGGCATCGGTAAATAATTCTTCATTGATATTTTCGCGGCCGGTTTTAAAAACCTCTTCGTCCTTTGCCCAAAAAACTTCCGCTTCTTTTTTAGGAAAGTAATCAAAATCACTTAACCCGATCAACTTTTCTCGCGGGTATCCCATAAAATGGCAGTATGCGTCGTTGAGGAGCACCCACCGGTGTTCACGGTCTTTCACAAAGATCGGGTCTGCAACAGTATTAATGATCTTATCGAGGTAACGCCGTATTCTCTCGATCTCCCCAGTCCGGGCAGTCACTGAATCTTCTAGGTGATCTTGATATTTTTTCAATTCCCCTTCGGTCCGCTTTCGCTCTTCGATTTCTTCGGCCAACCGGGTCGTTTCTTCCTTGATTTCAAGATTGACATATCCAAGTTCGGAAATGATCACGGCCATCTCGCCGAGAAATGAGGTGACGTTTTTCACTTGTTCTTCGGAAACCACAGGAATTTCTTCAAGAGCCTTTAAATACTTTTCTTCATCAAACCCATATTTCCGAGCTTGTTCTCTGAAGCGTTCTTGATCGGGTTTTTTAAGTAAAAATTGCCCGGTCGCAAGACTGGCAATATGTTTCCCTTTGACAATAATCGGGGTGGCACAATCGACCAACCCATTATCACATTCGTCGATGGCGATCTGTCCCGAATGGGTTAATTGATTAAGAAGGCGGGTATTGCTTTTTTTACAATTAGCGCATGGAATGGGATATCCCCGGTGGAATTTCGTACAGATCTCACGCCATCCCGTAGCGATCAGAACCTCAAGTTTAGGATGGCTGAGAAAGCCTAATGTAAAGCCGGTAGCTTTGTTGAATTTCTCGAAAATAGTCCGAAGACGGCTAAGATCCAGAAGATCTCCGATGGCGTATTTTCCATCAATCAGACAATCTTTTTCCTCTTCCATATCTGACATCCCTTTCCGAAAGCTCTACAGTTCAGGGAAGTTCTTCATCTGCCTGATTTATTATACTCCTTCCTATAGCCTTTTCTCTATCAGATTGCTCGCCATGGGATAGCCCACTTTGGGTGGTGAAATGTTATAATTAACCCCAAAAAAGGAAGGTACGATGCGATCATGACGAGTATGATGTTTCTCCAGCCCCTTCTTGCGGGTCTTTCGGTCGGAGCTTTTTGTCTTACCTATTGCTTCCCGTTCTTAGGCTCCTTTCTTGCGGCCGAAGAAAGATCTTTTCGCGCGAATGCTGCTTCTGTGATCCAATTGATTATAGGCCGGCTGATCGGCTATCTGCTCTTCGGACTCCTTTTTGGCTTTCTCGGAGAAAAACTAGATTTCGTTTGGCTCCGCTCCGCTATGAGCATCTCCCTGATCGTGCTCTCCGTTATCTTGTTATGTTATCTGCTCGGAGTTATCCAGAATAAAGGGCTTTTCTGCCTTACAGGACCGTTCTTTAAAACCCAAAGCCCGTTTCTTTTGGGTTTTTTCATGGGCATCAACCTCTGTCCGCCTTTTCTTTTGTCGATCACTTATATTTTTTCTCAGCATAGCATGCTTTACGGGATAATCTATTTCGCCCTTTTCTTCCTTTCAAGTTCAGTGTATTTCTTGCCCCTCATCTTCATCGGGTTTTTAGCCCGCGTCCAAGAATTTAAGCGCATGGCCCGCATAAGCGGATTTGCTGTTTCTTTGATTTTTTTTGTTTACGGGATTTATTCTCTTCTTCATAATTGAAACGGATTCACGCGATAATCTTTAAACTTTAAAAGGTTCTAGCATGCGATCGATTCAAAAATTTTTGGCCCTTTTATTCCTTGTGTTTATTCTGGGGGCAGCAGCCTTATTCATTTTTCAGCGGGAACAGAATACAAATGCCGCTCCGGAAAACACGCCGGGCCTGGAAGAAGCTCTCTATTATGAAAAACTTTCGGGCCAGAAAGTCCAATGCCGTCTTTGTCCTAATGAATGTTTTCTTTCTCCCGGAAAATGGGGCGCCTGCAAAGCCCGCCAGAATATTTCAGGAAAGCTTTATTCCATGGTCTATGGCAAAATCGCGACTGCCCATGTCGACCCTATTGAAAAGAAGCCTTTCTTCCATGTTCTCCCCGGCAGCAAGGCCTTTTCGATCGCAACGACCGGATGCAATATGCGCTGTCTGTTTTGCCAAAATTGGGAGATCTCTCAGGCTTTCCCTGATAGCGTAAAATCCCGGTCCGCATCCCCTGAAGAAGTCGTATCCCAAGCTCTTGCTAGCGGAGCGAGTTCGATCGCTTTTACTTACAATGAGCCGGTCATTGCTTATGAATACATGCTTGAGATCGCTAAACTTGCCAGAAAAAAAGGTCTCAAAGCTTTAGTGGTCTCGAGCGGTTATATTGAAGAAGAACCGCTTCGTGAATTACTACAGCATATCGATGCCTATAAAGTAGATCTCAAAGCTTTTGATGAAAAGTTCTACCGGAAATTCACAGGCGGACATTTGGAGACCATATTGAAGAACTTAAAGATCATTAAAAAAAGCGGTGTATGGCTCGAGATCGTTACCCTTCTTATCCCTGGAGAGAACGATAGTGAAACCGAGATCCGCGCCATGGCCCGCTGGATCAAAGAGAACCTCGGGGAAGATGTTCCCCTTCATTTCAGCCGTTTTTTCCCTCAATACAAACTACAGAATCTGCCACCTACTCCTCCAGAAACCCTTTTAAGAGCCAGGGCGATCGCTCAAGAAGAAGGGTTGAAATTTGTTTATACCGGAAATATCGCAAATCTTGAAAGCGAAACGACTTTTTGCCCGAGATCCAACGAAAAAGCGATCGAACGGCAGGGTTATTTTATTATTTCTAACCATTTAAAAGACGGAGTCTGTTCTGATGGAGAAAAAATCCCTGGGATCTGGAAATAAATTTTTAGGGATCATAGCCGTTGCAGTCTTTTCAATGGCCTTGTCCTTTAATCTTTCGTCTCAAAAGAGCGATACCCAAAACCCTGTAAGAAAAGCTGCGGTAGCGGGTACTTTCTATCCTGATAACAAGGCTGATCTTGAAGCTTACCTTGATGCTCTTTTACGCCAGGCAAATCCGCCAAAGATCAAGGAACCTGTCCGCGCAATCATGGTCCCTCATGCCGGCTACATCTATTCGGGTTCCGTGGCCGCTTACGCTTATAAAACCCTTGAGGGGCGTAATATCCGGACCGTGATCCTTCTGGGAAATAGTCACCGCCATTGGATCGACGGGATCGCGGTCTATCCCAAAGGGAGTTTCGAAACCCCGCTCGGCCTTGTCCCCATCGATGAAGAAAAAGCCCAAAAACTTTTAGCTAAAAACCCCAAAATTCTGGAGCGACCCGATACCCATGAATTCGACCATGTCCTAGAGGTTCAACTGCCTTTTTTGCAGCGTGTGCTGAAAAAATTCAAGATCATTCCCCTTCTTTTCGGCAATGATGACCCGGCGCTCTCAGCGGAACTTGCGGAGGCCTTAAAAAGCATTTTGGATGATCAGACCCTTGTGATCGCCAGCACGGATTTATCCCACTATCCGCCTTATGCAGAAGCTACGGCCTCAGATCAAAAGACCCTTCAAGCGATCCTGTCGGGCCAGCCTGAAGTTTTAGACATTACCTTAAAGCAATTGGCTTCCGAAGGGATCCCTCATGCAGAGACTTTTCTTTGCAGCCCGAGCGGCGTCCGGACCGTTCTGCTCTTAAGCCGGTCTTCAATGCCCACAACACCTGTTTATTTGAATTATGCAAATTCCGGAGACACTGCGGGAGATAAAAATCGCGTTGTGGGTTACGGAGCCGTCGCTTTTGTAGCGGAACGGAATCCCACTCCCAAGATCCTTCCGTTTGCAGACGAACAAAAACAAATCACAGTATCGGAAGAAAAAGAACTTTTGGACATTGCCCGTTCAAGCGTAGAAAACTACGTTCTGAGCGGAAAAACCTTCTCTCCTGAAAATCTTTCGCCAGGGCTCCAAAAAAAGCTCGGTGCCTTTGTCACGCTTAAAGAGGAGGGGCAACTTCGCGGTTGTATCGGGCGATTTGAACCTGATGCCCCCCTTGCTCAAGTGGTCGTTCAAATGGCTATTGCTGCAGCCACGCAAGATCCCCGGTTCCCGGCGGTCAAAAAAGAAGAGCTTAGAAATCTTGAATACGAGATCTCGGTATTAAGTCCTTTAAAAAAAATACGGGATGCTGGAGGAATTATTTTAGGAGAACATGGAGTCCAAGTTTCAAAAGGTTTCCATCACGGCGTTTTTTTACCGCAAGTTGCGGATGAAACCGGATGGAGCAAAGAAGAATTCCTGAGTGAGCTTTGCTCTCAAAAAGCAGGACTGCCCCGAGATTGCTGGAAAGACCCAGCTGTTGATCTATACGTTTTTACTGCCCAGGTCTTTTCCGAAGAAAAAAAGGACCGCCATACCGATATTCAAACTTCCAAGCAGTAAAAGAGTCCGAAAAATCCCATAAACGGGGATCAAAAAACCGGCCGTTAAAAGAGCCCCGGCCGATGATCCGAACAGATCGGCCGCATAAATATGCCCGGGGTGGAGAGGTTTCCCTTCTTGGTAGGACGTTGAAAAGCGGACTGCATTCGGAAATTCCAAACCGACTAAAAACCCGATCCCCAACGCGGAAATCCCAAAAAAGATTTCTTTTAAAAACATACTTCCAAAGGGTTTTATCCACAAGGCCGCGGGCAGGATAAAATATAGTGCTAAGGCGATATGCAGCCCTCCCATTCTCAAACGGTTTGGAATATCCTTCTTCCGGATCCCCCACCAGGCCCCCAGTCCCATTCCTGCCATAAACCCAGTGATCAATCCGGCGATCCTATAGTAAAGGTCTCCATAAATTACCTGATACGTATAGATCAAAAGCACTTCTGCCGCCATCAAGGAAAATCCCGCCAGGGTCATTCCCGAAACAGCCAGCCCTTCAGCGGGAGGCCCTTTTCTGCCGTGAAAAAATTTCATCCCAAGGATCAACAAAAAACCAACCGCCAAGATCATCAAGAAAGGGATCTTGGTCAGAGCTGAAAGGGTCTGGGCCCATCGCGGATGGAAAGAACTGACCCAATAGATAAAATGATAAAAATACCCCCGCGGGGTTTCATCGGTATTCTCAAGAACAAGGCTCTTTTTTTTCAAAAGCTCACGAAGCTGGATAACCCGGTCATTTGCAAGACGATACCGGAGATAAGGGATGCTCACAAAATCATTTTGGATCTTCCGGTCCTGGAACCGCCGGGCCAAAAGAGAAAAATCCTCGCGCAAGGGCTCGGCAGAACCGAGGATAAAAAAAACATCTTCCGGGAGAAGTGTCAGGTACGGGAACGTTTTGTTCAGACTTTTATAGATCGAGCGGCTAAATTGCTCGAGCTCGGGGGAAATATAATTTGCCGCAAAAGTCAAATGAGTCGCAATAATACCGTCCGGCTTAAGAACGCTCGAGAGGGAACGGAAAAAATCTTCGGTATAAAAACGGTTTGTCAGCACAGTCGACGGATTCGGGCTGTGAAGGATCACCACATCAAAAGGGTCGAGTTTCTGTCTCAAAAAAGCACGGCTGTCCCCTGTCCAGATCTTCACATTTTTTTGTTTCAGTGATGCACGCAGTTCTTCAGAGATGTATTTGGTCCCTATTGCCACCTGCCGGGGGTCCAACTCGACATCATAGATTTCTTCAGGATGATGTTTCAAGATCTCCCGGAGCGGGCCATTAAATCCCGTGCCGATCAGGAGGATCCTTTTAGGGGCAGCATGAAACAACATCGGAAAGTGAACAAGATTTTCACTGAAAAGACGGTCTTCCCCTGTCCCTAATAAGAGTCCGTTTTGGTAGAAGTTATACTGTTCTCCTATCCGGGTGACGGCAATATTGCCATGGACCGTATTTTCCGATTCGATCAGCTTCTCATTCGGGAAATGCCACCCTAAGGTCCGAGAGTTCAAAAAACCGGCATGGATAAAAAGCCATAAAGGGAATAATACCGCTATCGCTACGAGGATCCTAAATATCCACCGCTTTCCTTTCAAAAAAAATCGGACCATGACGGCCGCTAAAATAAGGTTTAAAAGTGCAAGGAGCCCGGCAACCCGGAACTCATTTTTAAAAACGAATACGCCGCTAAAGAGGATCCCGCCCGCTATAAAACCCAGGGTCTCTAAAAAATAAGCTTTTCCCGTCAGAATCGAAGGGATCACAGCAGCCTCCCGAAGTCCCCAGCCCCTGGCAACAACTGCAAATTGAAACCCCAATATCAGGCAGAACGGCGCAAGTACTATAAAGGAGTAGAAAAGACCGGAAAGAAGCTCCGGAACTGCCCCCGGGGCGATTCCGAGGATCAGCCTTCCGGAACGGATCAACACGATCACTGCCGGCAACAATAAGCCTATTAAAGCATGTGAAGTCCACAGTGCATGAGTGATGCTTAAGGGATCTTTTAAAAAGCTCTTTTCAAAAAAACTCCCGATCCCGGACCAAAAAAGCCACGCAAAAAGGACCCAACCGATAAAAAATTCATTGCTGTAAAAACTCATGGCAAGCTCTCGAATCACGATAACCTGGGAGATCAATGAGGAAAAACCGAGGATAAAAAAAGAGAAAAAGAAAATCTTCTTCATAGCCTTTCCAGCATCAGCAAGAGATTTCCAAATAGTTTTGGACCCTTTTTTTCCATCCCTTTAATGCCCGGCGTTCATCTTTTTGCCCGGAAAAACCCTTAACTCTCTTTTCAAGGACCTCTTGGGCAGCGCGCACAAATTCAGAAAGCGCATCCTCGGGTTTTTCAGGAGTCTTCATTTCCTCGAGGACTTGCAATAACCCCCACCCCTGCCCTTTTAAACGTTCTGTCAAAGAGGTCCCTTCACCTTTGAAGTTCACATAATCGATCATCGCGATCATCCCGTTCGGCGCTTGGGCGACAAGATCAAAATTATTTTTGATGTGCTCATGTTTCTCTTTGATCGTAGCGTCCAACATTTTAGGAAGAACTTGATCCATTCGGTTGACGATGAACTGAATTTGAAGTCCACGGGTTTGCTCTAAAAAATTTCTCAGATCAAGCATACGCTCACTCGAAGAATCTTTTTCGAATTCTTCCCGATTAGGCCAAGGAGGGCCTTTTTCAAATTCGTCAGGGATTTTAATGCCGTTTTCCTTTAAAAAAAGAAGGAGTCCGGGGAACGATTCAGAAAAAGGGCCTTTTTTCTCTGCGGGGTACCAAATAAAATGCCCGATCCCCAGTGAAGGAAAGTCTTCATCTTCTCGCCAGCTGATAAGTTTTTCGGGCCGGGAGGAACATTCATTAAAATAAACCAGCTTTTCAAGGCACGTGAGCCGGTCCGGCGTCCAGAAAGACTGATCCTTCCCAGGAACAACCCCCGAAACAAGGGGAATGTTCAAGAACATGATCATTAAAAAAAAATAGGCGATACAAAAATGATTTTCTTTCACAATTATTTTGAAGAGGTCCCTTCCGAAATAATATGAACATCCCGTTGTGGGAACGGTATCGTAATTTTTGCGTTATTCAGGGCTTTATAAACAGCAAGGTTAATAGCACATAATGTCTGAAAATATTTGACTGTCGGGATCCAATAACGGCATCCGATATTGATCGAGGAATCCCCGAATTCCTGGAGGCCGACCTGCGGTTTAGGATCTTGTGCAACTTCTTTAAAATTTGAGATCGTTTTTTGGATGATCTGGATCGCTTTCTCCGGATCATCCCCGTAACTGATGCCTACCACATTTTCTACGATCTTATTCGCTTTCGAATTGTGAAGGATCTCACCCACAATATGCTTATTCGGGATTGTAATTCTCACACCATCTTCGTCTGTCAAGATCGTACACGCTAAGGTTACTTCTTGAACCACCCCACTCTGCCCCGTAACAACGATGGTATCCCCGACCACAAAAGGACGGCCCAAAATGATGGAAAGCCCTGCCCCGTAATTAGAAAGAGGGCCTTGCAAAGCCATGCTCGCTCCGAACGCCCCAGCGCCGATCATTGCGATAAAAGGTGCGATCGTGATCCCGAATTTACCCAGTGCCACAAGGATCGCGAAAGTAAGAACGCTTATTTTAGCGCAACCGGCCAGAAATTTAGACAGCGTGATATCCACTTTCTTTTTTTCACAAAGCTTAAGAACAAGACCTTGGGTCCATTTTCCGACAAAATGCCCGATAATAAGAACAATAATGGCGCCGACAACTTGAAAACTGTAATTAGTTAGAAATTCAATGGCGGTATTGATGAATTTTTGAATTGCAGTGATTTCTTTCTCCATAAATCAGCCTCCAAAATATTTTTTTAGTTCCGGTGAACAAGCCCACTAAAATAGTCCGGCGTATTTTACCTCTAAAAAGCCTTGTATTAAAACGGAAAAGAAAAAGGCCGCTTGGTCTTTAAGACCAGAGCGGCCTTTAACTTGAAAGATCGCTCTTAATCGATCGCATCCCCGGCAACATTGCTGAGAACTGGTGTCACTAAAAGCGTGATCGGGAAAAACAAGAACCAAAGTTTATTGCAGCTGGACTGTACGATCCTGACCTTCGAAGCCCCCTCGGCCTTAGCGGCAGCCGTAAAATCAGCCACTGTTTTTTCGAGGCTGGCATCCCCGGCGATCGGCTTCTTCCCCATCAAGAAATGGATCGCCATGTTGGAGGTGCTGACATGGACCGCTTTGCCGGCTGGCGTTCCGAGACCGTTGAAGTCTTTCGCCACCGTCGTACTGCTGCATCCCGAGAACACAGCAAGAACAAGAAATAGCGCAAGTGCTTTTTTCATGATCTTTCTCCTTTTTTTATTTTTTTTGAGGTTGGTTAAAGGACTTATTGAAATCATCCCATTGTTTTTTAACTTGCTCTGACAGTTGTTGCGTTGAAGTTTGAAGCCTTTTAGAAAAAGCCTCCCATTGCTGCTGAAGATTTTTAAAAGCATCCTGAGCTTCCGCTTCAACTTTCTTGGAAGTTTCAGCTACCGTATTGCTAGCCGCAGCATAACTTTGACTGGCTTGATCTTTCAATTCCCTCGCGGACTCACCCGCTTTCGTCCCTAGAGAAGGCTGATCTTCCGCTGCCCCGAGAAGATTGGAATTCCCGAACATGAAACTTAAAACCATCAAACCTACGAGAATTGGGCGCATCATCTTTTCCTTTCTTAGTGTCTTTCCGCACTGCAAGAACTGCTGCATTCTTGCTTTTGAGATACAGGACATTTCCCGGTCCAGCAATAAAGGCAGAGTTTCTCTTTGGGAAGACCGATCGCCGCAACCATGTCATCTACGGTCTGATATTTTAGAGTCGTCACACCAAGGTCCTTAGCGATCCAATCCACCATTTTTTGATATTTCTTTGAATGATGGTCCACATATTCCGAAACATCCTCGATATCATGTTCTTCGATATTACGGATAGCTTTACGCGCGGCAAGCTCATGGATACTTCGTGTCGAAAGACAGAATTTACACGGGAACATCAAAGGAGGGCAGGCCGGACGAACATGGATCTCTTTTGCCCCGGCTTCCCAGAGTTTATTGATCGTAAAATTCTTGAGCTGAGTTCCGCGGACAATCGAGTCGTCGCAAACCACGATCCGGTTTCCGTTAATGATCTCCCGGATCGAGATCAGTTTCATCTTAGCTATGAGATCCCGGATCTTTTGAGACGGAGGAGTATAACTACGTCCATACCCGGGCGTATATTTTACAAGAGGCCTGCGGAAAGGTTTCCCACTTTCCATAGCATAACCGATGGCATGACTTGTCCCGGAATCCGGCACCCCGGCCACAACATCCACTTTGATATCTTTATCCCGACGGGCCAAGGCCCTTCCGGAACGTTCCCGGGCTGCTTCGACATTGACCCCTTCGTAATCCGAAGCGGGAAAACCTGTATAGATCCAAAGAAAAGTACAGATCTGCATCTCATCATGTCCTGCAGCTTTGGAAACCGGACCGTTCTCGGTCACGAGTAAGATCTCTCCGGGAGCAAGATATTTCATGATCTTAAAATCATCGTTCGGAAACGCCGAGGTCTCTGAGGCAATCGCGTAGGCATCTGCCCGCTGCCCCAGTACTAGTGGGGTATAACCATAGCGGTCCCTAGCTGCGTAGATCCCGTCTTTATTAAGGATGAGTAATGAACATGAGCCCTCGATCCGCTCAAACATCTGCTCGATCCCGTCAATCAAGTTCTCCCCGAGGGTGATAAGCCTTGCGATAAGTTCAGTGGTATTGACAGGTCCCTTACTGCTCATTTCTGCAAAAGAATGCCCTTTGATCAAAAGCTCCTGAACGAGATCATCCGCATTTTCAATAAGCCCGACCGTCACAATGCAAAAAGGGCCGAATTTTGAATTCAAGTAAATGGGTTGCTCATGGAAATCACTGATCACCCCGATCCCCTTATTCCCTTTCATGCCTTGGCAGTCTTCAAAAAACTTGGATTTGAATTGACTCTGTGCGATCCCATGAATCTGACGCGTGAACCGATCGCCGCTCATCACCGCCACCCCACCAAATTCCGTCCCGAGATGGGAATGATAATCCGTCCCGTAAAATAATGAGTCCATACAATCATTTTTTGAAACAATACCGAAAATACCGCTCATTTTAGCCTCCCCTGGCCATGATTAGATTTTACGATTTATTTTTTGTAGTATTGCTCTGCTTCCGGAAGTTCTTTCTTAATGTCGTCAATCCGACGCGAAGTAGCTGGATGAGTTGATAAAAGCTCTGGAGGTTTTACTCCGCCAAGAGCATTCATCCGCTCCCAAAAAGGTACTGCCGTCGCAGGATCAAAACCGGCCCGAGCCATAAGGATCAACCCGATATGGTCCGCTTCGGATTCATGAGAACGGCTGTAGGGCAAAAGAACCCCTACCTGCGTTCCGGCGCCGTAAGCTTGCATCATGATCTGTTTTGTTTTTTCGGGTTTCTGCTTGATCGCTTGAGAAAGGGTCATCCCCCCGAGCTGGACTAAAAGTTGCTGGCTCATCCGTTCGCCGCCATGATTAGCCAAGGCATGCGCTACCTCATGGGACATGACCGTCGCTAAACCGTTAGCGTCTTGAGTTATCGGAAGGATCCCTGTATACACCACGATCTTCCCTCCAGGCATGCAAAAAGCGTTGACTGTTTTGGGGTCATCGATCAGATTGAATTCCCATTGATAATTCCTGATGTCTTTTTCCATCCCATTGTCGCGCATAAAAGCTTCGGCAGCCGCTGCGATCTTTTTCCCTACAATCACCACTTGTTCGGTTGCTGCCGCATCCGTAGAAAGCTTGGATTGGGATAGTGTCTGTTGGTAACCTTCGTTACTGAGGGTCAGAAGTTCTGTTTGGGGGATAAAGGAAAGCTGCTTACGGCCTGTAATAGGGACTGTCGAACAACCGATTAAAAACAGCAAGAGCATCACAAGGGCAGTTTTCCTCATAAGATATCTCCTGTCTTGAAGAAACAGATATGATTTTGGATGTTTTTATTCTTGGCTTATTATAAACTAAAAGGGATAATGCACCAAGCAGTTCTAGGGAGATCGTGTTATGTGCCAAGTTGAAAGAAATAGGAATTTTGTTCTTATCCCCTTACTGATCATCAGTTTATCTTTCCATGGATGCATCCGTTACCGGCCTGACCCTTCGGACCGTTCTTCGTTCATGGAAAGGGCACAGACTCAAAGTCGCGGGAAAGTGACAGCAACGGTTACGGTCCTGAGCGACAAAGAAAGCAAAAAGATCTTCGGAACCCCTCTGGCGAAAAAAGGGATCCAACCCGTCTGGGTCGAAATCCAGAACGAGGATGATATCCCTTACATTTTCATTCCCCGAAACATGGACCCGAATTACTACTCCGCCGAAGAAGCTTCGTATATGGCTCATTTCAAACAGAGCAAACAGCTTTTACGGGCAGGGGTGCTTGCGATCTTTTTTTTCCCGGCCCTGGCATTGATCCCTGTCAATTTTGTCGCGGTCCATTACGCTAATAAAAAAATGGATTCCATTTTTAATGAGATTTCAATGAGGAGCTACATCGTCATGCCCCGGGAAAAGAATAATGGGTTCGTCTTTACTTCTGTCGATCAAGGGACTAAACATGTCACGGTGGACCTGATCGGTAACAACAAACACGAGCTTTTTGATTTCATCATTACAGTTCCCGGGATCAAACCGGACTACACCACGAAAGATTATGCAGCACGTTATCCGGATAAAGAGATCAAGGATTGCAACGATGAAGAATTCCTCCGCGCATTAGATGAACTCCCCTGTTGCACGATGGATCAAAAAGGAAAGAAATTCGGGGACCCCTTTAACCTTATCATTATCGGAGAACTAGAAGACCTTGTTAATCTTTTCACTTCCGCCCGTTGGGATGAAACCCAGGCCTTAAGTTTCAGTTCGGGCATTTCAATGGCAAAGGCTTTTTTCACGGGAGAAAATGACCGCTATTCTCCGGTCAGCCCGCTTTACTATGACGGACATCCGCAGGATATTGCGTTCCAAAAAACACGGGATAATATCAACCAACGCCTTCATTTCCGTCTTTGGTATACTCCTATTCGTTATCATTCAAAACCTGTTTGGATCGGTGCGATCAGCCGCGACATTGGCGTAAAGTTCACCTTTAAAACCTGGTATTTAACGACTCATAAGATCGATCCGAATTTGGATGATTCAAGAGATTATCTTTTGGCGGATATGATCGAGATCGAAAAGGTGTCCCGGTACGGTTTTATTAATAACACAGCTCTTATTCGCTCTACAC
>CAYQTU010000003.1:27119-71424 GCA_964420575.1 uncultured bacterium | reverse complement strand
GCAAGCTCAACGCTTACGCCTCTCCAGAGAAGAGCAATAGAAGCTAGACAATTGGAGGGCTCTATTGATGACGTTTTTAAGGCTACTGTCACTGTGTTACAGGATAAAGGATACACAATTAAGACAAGTGATTATCAGGGAGGCATCATTTATGCCGAAGCGCAAAATCAACCTTTAGGTAAAGCCAGTTTCATGGCTAAGTTAAATGTAGCGTCTAAGGCATGTTCCGTTAGCTATAAGGCTACAGTTAATTTTGAAAAAATTACCGATAAGATTACGAAAGTAAGAATTAATATTTATAAAGATGTAGTTGCCAGCGGGAAACCTATGGAGGCTTGGGGTGGGCCAGTTGAAGAGCCAGAGGCGTATCAAGATTTGTATGCTGAAATTCAGAAGGAAATGTTTAGGCGGGTGCAATTAAGGCAGTAAATCTTAAAAATTACCGAACGAGAGACGGAAACAGTCGCACTGTTTTGCAGAATAGTCGCAAAATTCCCTCAAACACCCCCTCCTAAAGCTTTAACAGGCAGTCGTTAACACATTGTAATGCTATACTAGAGAAAATTCTTATGCTAGTATTTCGGCTAGTTCTCTGTCAGATAGCCCCAATAAAGCGGTTCTAAATTCGACTAATTGGGGGAGCCATTTTTCCTGTGAAAAATGACTGCAGCGGCGGGGCTCAATGTTAGCCCCGTCCCTGCGGCTATTTTGGGTACAGTTGTTGGTATTGACAAACAGTTTTTGAAAGCGTATATATCTTTTGCCGAGTCCGCGACCGCGGAGCGGGGGACCCACTAACAATAAGGGGCGAATTACCTCCTGGTAAGAGGCAGATTCCTCAGCCTTAGCCCGTCAGCTAACCCCGTAGGCGAAAGAGAGGATCTTTCATGAAGACGTTTCTTTACCGCATTTCCCATTTACATCCTATTAAAGCCCTTATCCTGGGATATCTTTCCCTGACCGTTCTGGGTTTTATTCTTTTATCGATCCCTTGGGCGCAGACGCTTTCCACACCCTTGATTGATAACCTGTTCATTTCCGCGTCGGCGGTCTCCACTACCGGATTGGCGACGGTCAGCATTTCCGATCACTATAACTTTTTCGGAGAACTGATCGTTCTTTTGCTGATCCAGGTGGGCGGGTTGGGTTATATGACCTTCGGTTCGTTCATCGTTCTGACGACAAAACGAAAGCTGTCCGAAGCCCATGAGGAGATCATCCGGAACGATTTTGGTTTGCCTAAAACTTTCCATCTCAGGGGGTTTATCGAGACCGTTGTTGTGTTTACCTTGCTCGTGGAGGCCGTAGGGGCGATCGGCCTTTTTGCCGTTTTCAAACAAAGCGGAGTCAGTCAACCGGTCTGGTCGGCTATTTTTCACAGTGTTTCCGCTTTTTGCACGGCAGGCTTCAGCCTGTTCAATAACAGCTTTGAAAACTTTCGCGATCATAAAGCCTTAAACTTGTTCGTTTTTGTTTTGAGTTTTCTGGGCGCGATCGGATTTATCGTCGTGGCGGATCTGTGGCAAAGGATCAGAGGATTCAGGAAAGAGATCACACTGACCTCCAAGATCATTCTCGGGTTTACTTTTCTTACGATCGCTGCCGGCTGGGGACTTCTGCTGGTGACCGAACCGCTTTTTAAGGGTGCGCTTGGCGGAACATGGATGCCCGCGCTTTTTCAGGCGATGACGGCCATGACTACCGTAGGGTTTAACACAGTCCCGATCTCGGGTCTTTCCCATGGCGCACTTTATTTATTAACCATCCTGATGCTTGTCGGCGCCTCGCCGGCCGGAACGGGAGGCGGCATCAAATCCACAACGGTTGTTGCGGTTTTTGCCGAGACGCTTGCGACATTGAGAGGCCGAAGGGTGGTCACTTTCCTCGGGAGGGTTATCCCGGATTTTCGTTTGCAGCAAGCAAGTGCGGGGTTTAATTTTTACATTATCCTGTTAACGCTCGGTATTTATCTTCTCAATCTGACGGACGGCAAACTCTTTATTTTTGATATCATTTTTGAAGCCACTTCTGCGATTGGTACGGTCGGGCTTAGCACGGGCATCACCTCTTCTCTTAGCTTCCTCGGCAAATGCGTGGTGATCGGGCTTATGATGCTGGGACGTATCGGTCCTCTGTCTATCGGTCTGGCTATTTTCTTCAATAAAAAAACAGATGAGATCGACCTGTGGAATACCCGTTATGAGGATATTATTATCGATTAGATAGGCGAGCAGAGTGGGCGGGAAAATGGATCAAATTAAAAGGTCGGGCTGGTTTTGGGGGGATAATGCTTGACCTCATTGGACGGACAAGAGAAAATAACAAAATGATGCTATGGGTCTTGGAGATCTCTCCAGGAGGTGCTGTACGGATGGTCGGGCCGCCATCTGACGATAGATGTCAGATCGCGGCTTTTTCTTTTAAAGGCTGCATAGGAGGATGAACAGTGGATCTTTCGGGATGGAAATGGAGTGAGATCGTTCAGGCGGGATGGGAGAGCAAGGTATGGAAACCCTTGATCATTTTTCTTTTATGCTGGGGTCTTTTTATAGCGCTTGATTTTGGATTGAAACGGTTTGAAAAATTCTTATCCCGTAAAGAAACGCTTCGCGAAGATGACGTTATCTTGCGCCTCAAAACATTTTCCCACGTCCTGAAATGGATCGGATCATTGCTGATCGTCGCGATAGGTCTTTATATGCTGCTCGAGAATTTCGGGATCGATGTGGCCCCGCTTCTTGCCGGCGCCGGGATTGTAGGCTTGGCGCTTGGTTTCGGCGGACAATATTTGATCCGGGACCTGATCAACGGGATTTTTATCCTTTTTGAAGGGCAATTCCGCGTTAATGATGTTGTGCAGATCGGAGAACTCGGAGGTTTGGTGGAAGCGATGAACCTTCGCGTGACTCAACTCCGCGATCTTGAAGGAAGGGTCATTTATATTCCGAACGGAGAGATCAAAACCGTGATCAATTTCACAAAGGGGTATTCGCAGGCGCTTTTGGAGATCAGGATCGCTTATAAGGAAAAGGTGGATGATGTCATGGGCGTTATGAAAGATATTGCTAAAGAGATGCAACAGGATGCTTATTTTGGGAAACTGATCCTCGCGGACATGGAAATGCTCGGGGTCGATGCGTTTTCAGATTCTGCGGTGATCATTAAATGCCGGATGAAGACCTTGCCGATCAAACAATGGGAAGTTGCGCGGGAATACCGGCGCCGTTTGAAGAACCGTTTCGACGCGCTAGGGATCGAGATCCCTTTCCCTCATCGAACGATTTATTGGGGTAATCAACAAACTCCTACCTCTCGAAACGTTGATAGGGGCAAAGCATCATGAAAATCACCCTCCGTTTGATCCTATCGCTTCTGATCGCCACGACGCTTGTGGTCGTGAGCTTTTCGTACTTTCAAGCACAGCAGGAAGAACAGCGTTTGAACGAAGAGCTTCGGCTGAGGACTACGGTCCTCACCAAAACCTTCAAAGAAGCGGTGGAAGCCTATTTAGAGCGGACGGATCAGCCTGACCGGGTCCAAAAATTCATTGAAAAATTCAAAGGACATACTCGTCTGATCGGACTTGTCGTAGATATGAAAGAAGGGCCGAGGATCGCGCTTCCTCCCGAGCTGGCTCAGGAAGAATTGTTCAAAAAGGAATCCCAGAAAGCCATGGAGGAGAACGCTTCTGTTGACGTGAACCGTAAATGGGGAGATCGGAACGTCAATTACCATGCGGTCCCTCTCCTTAAAGACGGCCAAGTGGCCGGGGCTTTAGGTCTGATCCATGATCGTGGTTTTATTGTCATTCAGATGCATCAATTTTGGAAAAATTCAGCACTGACCTTTTCTATTCTTGCCGCGATCCTTTCGATCATATCCCTTTTAGTGATCCGTTGGAGCGTTACCGGACCAATTGCCCGTATTGCCGCGATGATCCAAAAAGCCACTGGGACCGATTCGGATTCGGGGCCGAAAGCGGTTCAAGCGCAAGGGGATATCGAAAAACTTCTGTATGGGGTCAGCCATATGGCGGCGAGTCTTAAAGCGGCCAAATTGGATCTGGCCGAACAATCCAGGCTCGTGAATGCTGAAGGGACGATTTGGACCAAAGAACGCTTGAAAGATTATTTAAAATCCAAACTTCACGGCAAACAACTTTATGTGATCTCGAACCGTGAGCCCTATATCCATCAAAAAAAAGGCAATGAGATCGAATGCATCACACCGGCAAGCGGTGTGGTGACGGCGCTGGACCCGGTCATGCAGGCTACGGGAGGCCTTTGGATCGGACACGGGGCCGGGAATGCGGACCGTGAAACCGTCGATAAACAGAATAAAATACGGGTCCCGCCCTGGAAGCCTTCTTTTACCCTCAAACGCATGTGGTTGACCGAGGAGGAAGAGAAAGGGTATTACTATGGATTTTCCAATGAGGGATTATGGCCGCTTTGTCATATCAGTCATGTGCGGCCTGTTTTCAGGATCGAAGACTGGAATTGTTATAAAGCAGTGAACCAGAAATTCGCTGATGCGCTCCTTGAAGAACTTGATAATGATCCGCCTTTGGTTTTGATCCAGGATTATCACTTTGCATTGCTCCCCAAAATGATCAAAGATCAAAGACCTGATGCCAAGATCGCTCTTTTTTGGCACATCCCTTGGCCTAATGCGGAAGCCTTCGGGATCTGCCCCTGGCAGGAGGAGATCCTTGAAGGGATGTTGGGAAGCGATATCATCGGATTCCATACCCAGTTCCACTGCAATAATTTCCTGGATACCGTTGATCATGCTTTGGAATGTAAGATCAATTGGTCCAGCTTTGAGGTTACGAGGAGCGGCAAGTCGAGCGCTGTAAAACCTTTTCCGATTAGTATTTCCGGTGCTCCTAATGTTGCGACTCAAGAGGTTGGGAAAGATCTGGCTGAAAAACTTAAACAGGATCTCGGTCTTAAAGGAAAAAAGATCGGCATCGGCGTGGACCGTATTGATTATACGAAAGGGCTTTTGGAACGTTTTCGTGCGATCGAACGCGTTCTTGAAAAGCATCCTTATCTTCAAGGAGAACTTGTGTTCATTGAACTGGGAGCGCCTTCCAGGACCTTGATCGGCAGTTACCAGGATCATTTGAAAGAAGTTGAGAAACTTGTTGAAAGGATCAACCAGCGTTTTCAGAAGGGGAATTACCGTCCCATTCTTTTCCTGGAAGAACATCATGACCAGAAAAAGATATTTAATTTTTACAGGATGGCGGATTTTTGTCTTGTCAGCTCGCTCCATGACGGGATGAATCTTGTTGCCAAGGAATTTGTTTCTTCCCGTGAAGATGAAGAAGGGGTGTTGATCCTTAGTCGTTTCACCGGAGCAAGTCATGAGTTCTCGAGCGCTCTCTTGGTCAATCCTTATGATATTGAAGGGACTGCCGAGGCGATCCATCAAGCGCTTACGATGCTTCCGGAAGAAAAACAGGAGCGGATGAGAAAAATGCGCCAAATTGTACGGGAATATAATATTTACCGTTGGGCAGCGGATATGATCACCGAACTTGTGAAGTCTTTTTAACGGTTAAAAACCATGCGGCATTTGAACCTAAAAGTTGTTCAACAGATAGTCCGTAAACCTAAGCTGTTCTTTTTTTTGGATTATGACGGCACCCTAACCCCTATTGCTTCAGGGCCGAGCGAGGCGAAATTAAGCGCTCCGGTGCGGGGTTTGTTGCGGGACTTAGCGGGGCTGAAAGATGTAAGGGTTGCCATTGTCAGCGGTCGTTCTTTAGCGAATTTGAAGCAATATGTACGCATCCCGGGATTGATCTATTCCGGAAACCACGGTTTTGAGATCGAAGGGCGTGGGCTCTCTTATGTTCACCCCGAAGCTTTGGCTTTTGAAAAATTGTTCTTTAAACTTACTCAAAAGCTCAGACGGATATTTGCACCGTTCCGCGGCATTTTGGTCGAACATAAAACATTCAGTATCAGCGTTCATTACCGTCATGTCCGGTCTTGTAAGTTCATTCAGAAGGCGAAGGAGATCCTTTTGAACGAGCTTGAGCCTTTCAAAGACACTTCTCTTGCCTTGGCGCATGGCAAAAAAGTCTGGGAGATCCGTCCGACAGCCGAATGGCATAAAGGAGAAACGGTCCTTTGGCTTATGCGGCAGAGTAACCGTTCGGTGAAAAGATGCTTTTTCCCTGTCTATGTCGGGGATGATACGACCGACGAAGATGCTTTCCGGGCGATCCGGAACAGTGGCATGGGGATCAAAGTAACTTCAAAGGGCAAGATCCGTTCTCATGCTAAATATTATGTCCGCTCCACTGCGGAAGCCGTTCGGTTCCTGAGGCAAGTGGTTTCCTTAAGGAGGACGAGGAGGTTTGAAAATGTTTAATGACCCTCTTTGGTATAAAGACGCGGTCATTTATGAGCTTCACGTCAAAGCCTTTTTTGACAGCAATGAGAACGGTTATGGGGATTTCCACGGGCTGACCCAAAAGCTGGATTATCTTCAAGATCTTGGCGTGGACTGCATCTGGCTATTGCCATTCTATAAATCCCCGATGAAAGATGACGGTTATGATATCGCTTATTATGAAGAGATCGCTTCTGAATATGGGACCATGAAGGATTTCCAGAATTTCGTTAAAGAGGCGCATCGGCGGGGGATCCGGATCCTTATCGAACTCGTGATGAACCATACGTCGGATGTGCATCCCTGGTTCCTTGAGGCGCGTTCTTCCAAAACTTCTCCCAAACGGGATTTTTATATTTGGAGCGATCATCCCGAACGGTATAAAGATGCGAGGGTGATCTTTACAGATTCTGAAAAATCAAATTGGACTTACGATCCTGTTTCAGGCCAATACTATTGGCACCGTTTTTTCAGTCATCAACCTGACCTTAATTACAATAACCCTCAAGTGCAGAAGGCTATGCACGACGTGCTGTTCTTCTGGCTGAAGATGGGCGTTGACGGGTTCCGGCTGGATGCCGTGCCGTATCTTTTTGAGCGCGAAGAAACGAATTGTGAAAATCTTCCCGAAACGCATGTTTATCTTAAGAACCTCCGAAAGCAATTGGATAAATCTTTTAAAGAAAAGATCCTGCTTGCAGAGGCTAACCAGTGGCCTGCGGATGTGAGGCCTTATTTCGGGGACGGGGACGAATGCCACATGGCGTTCCATTTTCCGCTTATGCCGCGGATCTTTATGGCGATCCGCAAAGAGGATCATACCCCCATCCTGGAGATCATGAAACAGACCCCACCTATTCCCGAAGATTGCCAGTGGGCTCTTTTTCTCCGCAATCATGACGAATTAACGCTCGAAATGGTGACTCAAGAGGAGCGGGATTATATGTATCGCGAATATGCCGCAGACCCCAAGGCCAGATTGAATTTAGGGATCCGGCGACGGCTTGCCCCTCTAATGAATAATGGGCGCAGGCAGATGGAGCTATTGAACAGCCTTCTCTTCAGCCTTCCGGGGACACCCGTTATCTACTATGGGGATGAGATCGGGATGGGAGATAATATTCATCTTGGAGACCGGAATGGGGTCAGGACGCCGATGCAGTGGAACGGAAATAAAAATGCAGGATTTTCTACAGTGGATCCGGATAAGCTCTATGCCCCCGTGATCATTGATCCGGTTTACGGGTATCAGGCTATTAATGTTGAGGCCCAAAGTATGACCCAGTCCTCTTTTCTGAATTGGACGAAGCGAATGATCCGTGTCCGGAAAAGTCTGAAGGCGTTCGGCCGGGGGACCATTGAATTCCTTAGCCACCAAAATCCAAAGATCTTGGCGTATATCCGGGCTTATGGGGATGAAACATTGCTGATCGTGAATAATCTTTCCCGTTATGTGCAGCCTGTCGAGCTCGATCTGAAGCACTACAGCGGATGGAGGCCCTTGGAACTTTGGGGGAATGTAAAGTTCCCCAAGATCGGTGAACTTCCTTATTTCTTGACCCTTGGGCCCCATAGTTTTTACTGGTTCCGTCTGAATAAAGAAAGCTGATCGATGAAATTTTCCGGATGGATTTTTATGTTCTGCAGCTGGGGCGCGATCATCAGTTTAATGATCTTTGCCTATTCAAAGGTTTTAAGCGCTAAAAAGAAGAAAGAGAAAAAAATATAATGAAACGAAGAATCGCTGAAGAAACGATCCTTTTCATCAGCGTCTTGAAATGGTTTATTTTAGCCAGCATGATCGGGGTTATCGTCGGAACGGGAACAACGGTCTTTTTGAGATTGTTGGGCTGGGGCATCGATTTTGCGGGCAAATATCCTTATACCTTTCTTTTTATTCCGCTAGCCTTTTTTATAAGTGCTTTTTTGGTCAAATATTTTGCTCCGGATGCGGAGGGGCATGGGACCGAAAAAGTGATTGAAGCTATCCATAAACATTCCGGGAAGATTAAAGCTATGGTTATCCCCATCAAGCTTATTGCGACGATCATTACGCTTGCTTTGGGTGGATCTGCCGGAAAAGAGGGGCCTTGCGCGCAGATCGGGGGCGGACTTGCGTCCGTTTTTGCAGATATTTTTAAATTCGATGACCGAGATCGCAAAAAACTCGTTATTTGCGGGATTAGCGCCGGATTTGCTTCTGTATTCGGCACCCCGATCGCCGGGGCTTTGTTCGGAGTGGAAGTTCTTTTTGTCGGAAGTATTTTGTATGACGTTTTATTACCATCTTTTGTGGCGGGAGTAACAAGTTATCATATTTCAAATGCGCTTGGGATTAGCTATTTTTACCATCCGTTGCATTTTGTTCCGCAATTCAATGAGTTTTTTTTCATTCAAGTGTGTTTTGCAGGAGTATTTTTTGGGATTTGCGCATTTCTTTTAATTGAAATCCTTCGGATTGGGAAGATTTTGTCCGAAAAAGTAAAGCTGTGGACGCCTTTGAAAGGGCTTATCGGCGGGGCTGTGCTTGTTGTATTGTCGCTTTTAGTCTCTAAACAATATCTTGGACTCGGGTTGGATGCGATTGAGGCGTGCTTACAGGGGCAAGTGATGCCAGGGTATGCTCCTTTTATGAAAATGATCTTTACAAGTCTCACTTTAAATTTTGGAGGCAGCGGCGGCATTGTAACGCCAATCTTTTTTGTCGGTTCATCAGCGGGGTCTCTTTTTGCCGGTTTTATGGGGCTTGACCGTGCCACTTTATCAGCCATTGGTTTTGTAGCTGTTCTGGCAGGCGCAGCTAATACTCCTATCGCAGCAAGCGTTATGGCAATTGAAATTTTTGGTCCACAAATTGCGCCTTATGCCGCCGTAGCTTGCGTGATCAGTTTTTTAATGACCGGACATCGTAGTGTTTATGATTCCCAGATCCTCGCTATTAAAAAAACCCCGTCCGTGGATGTCTCCCTCGGTAAAAAGATGGATGAGGTAATAGCCCTTCCTAAGTTGAGAGAAAAAGGCTGGTCAAAATATCTTAAAGATGTTTATGCTTTTTTGAAGCAAAAACACGAGTAAGCTGTTACAATTCCTCATCCAGATCTAAGGAAGACGCAGGTCTTTAATTCCTTACGCTTATGGATGATTTATCCGCTATGAGATCTATTTGATTCGGGCAAGTTTAATTTCTCCAGAGCAAACATGTTTCCTATTAAAAGGGATAACGAAGAAGCAGCTTAAATTATAAATTAAACGGAGTCATTTAATACAACCATAAAGGATGCTATGCGATTTAATCGAAGAACGCTGATGCTTATTCTTTTTTCTCTGAGCCTTTTTTTAACAGGATGCTCGACCACGCTTCAGGAGAAAAAAAGTACGGAGACGGATCCCGGCAACAGTACACAGCTGAAGTTTACGGGTTCAAAATTAAAGGTCGTACACAACTTTTAATAAGAAGGTGAAAATATGAACGGCAATGAAAGCTACCTGCTCACTCCGGAAGAGGCCGTGAGCAGGTTAGGGGCCAGGACCTCCGGACTCAGCGCTGAGGAAGCTAAAGGACGTTTGTCAGAGTACGGCCCGAACCAATTGGTCGGGAAAAAGAAAACCTCGCCTGTTGTTGTTTTTTTTAGGCAATTCCTTAACCCTCTCGTTTATATTCTGGTTGCCGCCGCAAGCATCAAAGCTTTTGTCAAAGGCCCTTTTGACGCTCTTGTGATCGTGGGAGTGCTGTTTTTTATGGCGATCGTCGGTTTCATTCAGGAGATCCGTGCGGAAAAGGCCATGGAAGCCTTAGTCCAGCTTGCCGCACCCAAAGCCAAAGTCCGCAGAGGCGGGAAAGTTACAGTTATCCCCGCTAAGGAGATCGTTCCCGGGGATATGGTGATCCTGGAGGCCGGAGATAAGGTGCCGGCGGACGTGCGTCTCCTCGAAGTTTCCAACCTTAAGGTCAATGAAGCTCCTTTGACCGGAGAATCCCTGCCCGTTGAAAAACATACGGAACCTCTTAAAGACAGCGCTGCGCTTGCAGAAAGGAAAAACATGTCTTTTATGGGGACCTCGATCGCTTACGGCCGGGCCACGGCACTTGTGACCGCGACCGGGATGAATACCGAGATCGGAAAGATCGCCTCTGCGATCCAAGCGGTCAAGCCTCAAAAGACCTCTTTGCAGAAAAGCATCGATAAGCTCGGACATGCCCTGATTTGGATCATCCTTTTTCTTTGCGGGCTTTTAGCCGGTCTTGGCCTTTGGAAGGGTCTTGATGCGGTCGAGGTCTTTATGCTGGTTGTGGCGGCAGCTGTCGCGGCGATCCCAGAAGCTTTGCCTGCGGTCGTAACGGTTGCGCTTGCCGCAGGGATGCAGCGTATGGCAAAACATCATGCGATCATCCGAAAACTTATTGCTGTGGAGACGCTTGGCTCCGCAACGGTCATCTGTTCCGATAAGACCGGGACGCTGACATTGAACCAGATGACCGTCAAGCGGATCTTTCTCAAGGGGCAATGGCTGCGTGTTTCTGGAGAAGGGTATGACCCTCATGGGGCATTTATTCAGGAGGGAGGAAGCGAAGTATCTGTCGCCACTCCCGAGCTTTCGCTGCTCTTAAGGGCAGGGGCGCTGTGCAATGATGCGCTTCTTTCAAAAGAAGGCGGCGAGTATCAGATCCTTGGAGATCCGACCGAAGGGGCCTTGGTTGTCGCAGCGGCTAAAGCCGGTATGGATAAAGAAAAACTGGAAGAAGCTTGGCCTCGTCTCGATGAGATCCCTTTTCAAAGTGAAAAACAATATATGGCGACATTGCACCGCGAGGGAGACAAACAAGTTGTCTATTTAAAAGGTTCTCTAGAAAGATTGTTACCACTGGCCGCACGCGAGGTTTCAAAAGAGGGAACACGACTTCTTGATGAGGACCGGAAAAAAGTTTTTCTAGAAGCCTCGGAGACGATGGCCCGTGAAGCAATGCGCGTATTAGCCATTGCCTATATGGAATATCCCGTTTCAATAGGAAAACTTAGCGAGGAGGGGCTGAAAGGAAAACTTATTCTTTGCGGGCTTTTGGGGATGATCGACCCGGCGCGTGAAGAAGCGAAAAAAGCGATCGCTCTTTGCCGCAGAGGGGGGATCAAAGTGGTCATGGCCACGGGAGATAACAAAGTGACCGCCCAGGCTATCGGGAGGTCTTTGGAGCTCAAGGAAGGTTCAGCGGTAACCGGGAATGATCTTCATCAGATGAACGATCAGGAGCTCAGGGATCGGATCGAAGGCGTTTCGGTCTTTGCGAGGATCGAGCCGCTTCACAAGCTTCGGATCGTGGAAGCTTTTAAAAACCGGGGGCATGTCGTTGCGATGACTGGAGACGGGATCAATGATGCTCCGGCCCTCGAAGCCGCTGATATCGGAGTTTCAATGGGGATTACCGGGACCGATGTCGCTAAAGAAGCTTCAGATATGGTGTTAGCGGATGACAATTTTGCTTCGATCGTTACAGCCGTTGAAGAAGGAAGGGCGATCTTCAACCGTTTAAGGAATGTGATCGCCTTCATGCTGACGACCTGTTTTGGCGAACTTTTGACTCTTGTGCTCGCTGTTCTTTTTTTGGGGCAGACCCCGCTTGTCCCTTTACAGATCCTCTGGATCAACCTCGTGACCGGGGCCTTGATCGCGATCCCCCTGGGGTTGGAGCCCCGGACCGGAGATGAGCTCTTAACCCCACCGCGAAGCCCTAAAGTAGGATTGATCTTTCCCGGCATGCTTTTTCGAGTTGCATTCCTCGCCTCTATGCTCGGCGTGGGAGCCTTTTTAGTTTTTTCATGGACCCTCCAGCATTATGAACTTCATGAAGCCCGCACCATGGCTTTTTGTGCGATCGTAGCTTTTGAATGGCTTGTTGCGTTCAATGCTCGCTCGGATGAAAAGACCATCTTTCAACTCGGCATTTTTAAGAATAAGTGGGTCGTGGGCGCTGTTCTCATGGGCCTTGCGCTTCAGATGATCGTTGTTTATGTACCGTTTTTTCACGATCCCTTTGATACGGTCGCTTTAAAATTCTTTGAATGGGGGATCGTTCTTCTTCCGGGGGTCAGCATCTTTTTGATCGAAACGTTAAGAAAGCTTTTAATGCCTAGGTTTTTTAGCTTGGGGAAATGGAGTTAACCGGAAAGTCAAAGCGTTGTTATAATAACAACAATCATTCACTCGTCAAAATGTAATGGGAGAAAAATGAAAGGTGCTAAAAAAGCCGCTATGCTGATGGCGGCGCAGGTCAGTTTGGGAGGGAACCTCTTCCTTTTTGCGCTTAAGGCTGCGGCCTTGGTGTGTGTAAACTCGCTTGCGATTGCCACGGACCTTGGGATCACCGTTGTCGGCCTGACCGTTTCCGTTATCCTCTATTATTCCGTAAAGCTTGCAAATCGTCCCGCGGATTTTATGCATAATTACGGGTACGGTAAGATCGAGCATGTTTGCGAAGCTCTTGAGGGTGTGGTGCTGATCGGGATCGCTTTGGCCATGTCTTTTCAAGCGCTGGCCCATCTTCTTCATCATCCGAAAGAGATCGGTTCTCCCTGGCTTGGTTTTGGCTTTAGCGTGATCAGTGCAGCGGTCAATTTTTTCGGCTCGTTCTGGATCCTTGCGCTGGGGAAACGGTGTGCCTCTCCGGCGGTTAAAGCCGAAGGGCTTCACTATCAGTTGGAAGGGTATATTTCTTCTACGATCGCCGTTGCGTTTCTGATCGCGGTCCTTCTCGGGAAAACCGCTTTGAAACCTTGGGCGGTCTATTTGGACCCTCTTGCAACTCTGGCCGTGAGCATTCTGATCTCGGTCCCTTCTTATCGTCTGGCCAAAGATGCTTTCTTCAAGCTGCTGGATGCTTCTTTTGAAGAACGGGGAAAAATGGAAGTGATCAAGCAATTGGGGAAATATATGGGCCGATGCTGTGAATTTAAAGAGATCCGGACGCGCAGTGCGGGACGTAAACACTTTGTCGAATTAAAACTCATCTTACCCCGTGCTCTGCCTTTCCGTGACGCCCACCGGTTGGCGAGTGAAGTCGAGCGGGACTTATGCTTAAGTATCCCGGAATGTACAGCCACGGTCAGCATCGTCCCTTGCAATGAGGATTGTGCTTTTATGACTTCTTCGAAGCCCTGTCCTTATCTTTCTTAAAAGAGGTTTTTTATTCTCTCGCCATTTTGTTTGAATCCTTCTATACTGCTTCAATGACAACACACCCCGCGGTTGAACCGCCCATCACCCCGAGCTTTTACGGGCTCGGGATCGCTCCTCAGACCCTGGAGACGCTTCAGCGGCTGAAGTTCCATACGCCGACGCCGATCCAGCAAAAGGCCATTCCTCTTGCGATCGAAGGGAAAGATGTGATCGGCATTGCTCAGACAGGGACCGGAAAAACCATGGCGTTTGGGATCCCTATGATCCAACGTCTTGCGCAGAGCAAGGGCAGGGGGTTGATCTTAGTGCCGACCCGGGAACTGGCCTATCAAGTCCATCAAAGTCTCCATAAGATCGCTCCGCAGACCAAATATGCGGTTTTGATCGGCGGGGCTTCTATGCATAAGCAGATCCAAGAACTCCGCCAACATCCGAGGATCATAATTGCGACCCCCGGCCGCTTGATCGATCATATGGAACAACGGTATGTTTTTATGAATGAGATAAGCATTCTTGTCCTGGATGAGGCTGACCGGATGTTGGATATGGGTTTTGCGCCCCAGATCCACAAGATCCTCCGGGCCTTACCCAAAGAAAGACAAACAATGCTTTTTTCGGCCACAATGCCGGAACAGATCATGAAGATCGCGGCTTCGAACATGAAACTCCCGACGCATGTCGAGATCGCCAAATCCGGGACAGTCGCCGAAAAGATCACCCAGGAAGTCTTTATCGTAAAGAAAGAATCTAAAAAAGAACTTCTTAGAAAGATCCTCGCGCAATATCACGGGACCGTGCTGATCTTTTCGAGGACGAAAGTGGGGGCTTACAAGATCAGCCGTGCGGTCCGGGATATGGGGCACAAGGCCGCGGAAATCCATGCGGACCGTTCTCTGGCACAGAGGCGGGAAGCGCTGGAGGGGTTTAAATCAGGCAAATACCGGATCCTTGTCGCGACCGATATCGCAGCCCGCGGGATCGACGTCAAAGGGATCGAGCTTGTGATCAATTACGATCTCCCCGATGAATCCGAGAATTATGTCCATCGGATCGGACGGACCGGCCGTATCGGGGATAAGGGCCATGCGATCTCCTTTGCGACCCCGGAACAGGGCAAGGAAGTGAAGAACATCGAAAAACTTATGCGTATGGCGCTTCCGATCTCCGAGCACCCCGAAATGCCCCTGGAAAGTTTTATCGAACATAAACCCGTCATGGTCGCTTCTTTTGGAGGCCGCAGTTTTGGGCGCCGAAGGCGCGGGTATATCGCTTCCGGGTTCCGCCGGCGCCGGTAACTTCCGGGAACCCTTTTCAAATTTCAGCATGACCCTTTAACTCTCTTCTGGTAGAATCCACGACTTATGTCGAACCAAAAAAGACGGAAAAACGTCAGGAATATCGCGATCGTCGCCCATGTCGACCACGGGAAGACTACGCTTGTCGATGCCCTTTTGAAACAGTCCGGAGCTTATGAATTCAAAGAAGGGGAAGTGACCGTCATGGATTCCAATCCGATCGAAAAGGAGAGGGGGATCACGATCTTTTCCAAGAACGCCTCGTTCTTTTATAAAGACACGCTTTTTAACATCGTGGACACTCCGGGGCATGCGGATTTTGGCAGCGAGGTTGAACGGATCTTAAAAATGGTCGACGGCGTACTGCTTCTTGTCGACGCTTTTGACGGACCCATGCCTCAGACGAAATTCGTACTCCGTAAATCCCTGGAACTTCATCTCAAGCCTATTCTTGTGGTCAATAAAGTGGACCGGCCGAATGCCCGTCCGCATGAGGTCGTAGACATGACCTTTGATCTTTTTTGCGAACTGAACGCCACCGATGAACAGCTGGATTTCCCGATCGTGTTCGCGTCCGCCAAGGAAGGATGGTCGACCTTGGAGTTGGATGAACCTTCCAAAGATATGAAACCGCTGTTGGATACGATCCTTCACCGGGTCCTTCCGCCGATCGCGGACAGCGAACAGCCTTTTCAGATGCTTGTGACCATGCTGGATTATGATTCTTATGTCGGCCAGATCGCGACCGGAAGGATTTTTCACGGCCGTGTGGAAGTCGGAGAACCTTTAGTGTTGGTCAAACGTGATGGAAACGCTATCCGCGGACGAGTGACCAAGATCCTGAAATATAAAGGACTCAAACGGGTCGAAGCGGAATCTGCGGAAGCCGGGGACATTGCTTCGATCGCGGGATTTTCGGAAGTCCGGGTAGCCGATACCCTGGCGCATCCGGATAAACCCGAAGCGATCCCGGCGGTTAAGATCGATGAGCCGACGATCTCCATGAATTTTGCCTGTAACTCCAGTCCGCTTTCCGGAAGGGACGGCGGACGGTTCCTGACCTCACGCCATATCCGCGAACGGCTTATGCACGAAGCGATGATGAATGTCGGGATCCGCGTAGAAGAGATCCCCGGCGAAGAACGGCTTAAAGTTTCGGGCCGCGGAGAACTTCACCTTTCGATCCTGATCGAAACCATGCGGCGCGAAGGCTATGAGCTTGAAGTTTCAAGACCTGAGGTGATCCTGAAAGAGGTGGACGGAATGACGATGGAACCCGTGGAAGAAGTCGTGATCGAGGTCGATCCCGGATACCAGGGCGCGGTCATTGAAGCTTTGGGCGTTCGGAAAGCGGAGATGAAAAATATGATCACCAGCGCTGTAGGCACTATCCGCATGGAATTCTTGATCCCGTCACGGGGTCTTTTAGGTTTCCGGAGCCAATTGCTGATGATGACCCGAGGGACCGGGATCATGTACCAGAATTTTTACGATTATCAGCCTTTTAAAGGCGAGATCCCCGAACGTCAATCCGGCGTTCTGATCTCTCAACTCCCCGGGAAAGCGGTGGCTTATGCGCTTTGGGGGCTTCAGGAACGCGGAGAGATCTTTGTCCGGCCGGGGGATGACCTTTATGAAGGGATGATCGTGGGCGTGAACAATAAAGGGCACGATCTGGTCGTCAACGCGATCCGGGAAAAGAAACTTACCAATATGCGCGCTGCGGGTTCTGATGAAGCGATCCAGCTGGTCCCGCCGCGTGAAATGACTTTGGAATTCGCTCTCGAATTCATCGAAAGGGATGAGTTGGTAGAGATCACTCCGAAAAATATCCGTCTTCGGAAACGTTTTCTGAGTGAAAATGACCGTAGGCGCCAGGCCCGCGGTTATAGCCGGATGGAATAAAAACTTTAAGAAGCAGAAGCCTTTCCCTCAAAAAAGATCTTTTTAACGGCGCTTGCAAAGATCACCAGAGAACAAGCGGTCATGATCCCGATCAAGGTAATATTAAAATTAACCATCCAAGGCGTCGCGCTTTTGGGCCAGTAGTGATTTACGATCATTTGCCAGGCCGCAGTTAATGTCGTGACCGTGACGAACGCGAAAGGCAGGGCCGTGGTCCAGGCGTATCGGATTTTTCCTGCGCGGATCAGTGCTGTGGTCGCCACGGCCAGGGCGATCGAGGCCAAGAGCTGGTTGGCGATCCCGAACATCGGCCAGATCGTATTGATGCTTGCGTTCCAGATCAAGAACCCCCATGCGAGAACAACGGCCAGACTGGTCATTAGATTCCCCGGCAGCCAATCCGTTCTTTTGATCGGGGCATAGAACCTTCCCAGAAGTTCCTGCAAAATAAATCTCGCGATACGCGTTCCCGCATCGATCGTGGTCAAAATGAACAGAGCTTCGAACATGATGACAAAATGGTAGAGATATTTCATGAAAACGGTCAGCCCCGGGATGGAACTGAAGATCTGGGCCATCCCTGCCGCAAGAGAGACCGCACCGCCCGTTCTTCCGATAAGGGTCTGCTCGCCGATCGTCCGGGTCAGATTTTCAAGGACTACGGGTTCTAGTCCGAGCGTTTGAAAGACAGCGGGAGGAACATTGATCGCATAGTAATCGCCGGGATGCAGATTGCAGGCCGCGATCAAACAGACAATGCTGACGACCGCTTCCGCAAGCATGGCGCCGTAACCGATCGGGCGGGCATGCATTTCATTAAAAAGCATTTTGGGGGTCGTCCCTGAAGAGACTAAGGCATGGAAGCCGGAAATCGCTCCGCACATGATCGTGATGCAGCAAAAAGGCCAAACGCTTCCGGGGACGATCGGACCTCCTCCGTTTACAAATGAAGTAAAAGCCGGAAATTCGATCTTGGGGTTTACGATCGCGATCCCTGCGATCAAAATAAAGATCGTCCCAAGTTTCATGTAAGAACTCAAATAATCCCGCGGGGCCAGCAGGAGCCATACCGGCAGGACAGAAGCGGCAAAACCGTAGATCGCCATAGCGATAATGATCCCCTTGTGGTCTAGCAGGAAAAAATCATGCAAAACAGGGATCTCCGGGACCCATTTTCCGTAAACCACTGCGGCGATCAACGCCGTAACGCCAACGACGGTTGCTGCGCGGACGGCTTGGTGTGCCCCTTTTTTCCAGGCGTAGATGTAAAGCCCCATCAGCATGGCGATCGGGATCGAGGCGGCGATGGTAAAAGTGCCCCAGGAACTTTCTGCCAAGGCGTTGACCACCACAAAACCCAGGCCGGCAAGGGCTACGATAATGATAAAAAGGATCGCGATCGCACAAGCGGTTCCGGCGATGGTCCCAAGCTCTTCTTTCGCGATCTCCGCCAGAGATCTTCCTTCCCGGCGGACCGACATGACGAGAATGACGAAATCATGGACCGCTCCTCCGAGCACCGTTCCGAACACCATCCAAAGCAGTCCCGGCATGAAACCGAATTGGGCGGCAAGAACGGGTCCGATCAGAGGGCCGGCCCCTGCGATCGCGGCGAAATGATGCCCGAACAGGACCCATTTAGAGGTCGGGTAATAATTTTGGCCGTCTTTTAACCGATGAGCAGGAGTGACGGCGTTAGGGTCAAGGGCTAAGACCTTAGCGGCCAGGAAGGCGCTGTAATACCGATAAGCGATTGTGAAAATACCCAGGACAATGATCAGGATCGGGAGAGCGGTCATAGAGTTAACATGATAATGAGTTTAATGAAAATCCTCAAGAATTTAAAAGCAAAAAGCCGGTCCCTTATCCAGGAACCGGCTTTTTCTCTTTTCGATCTTTGAGATTATTCGATACTGCCGGAATAATTCGAGGATTTCTTCTTATCCTCGTCTTTTATTTCCTTTTTCTTTTCCGCGACAACACATTCGGTCGTCAGGATAAGACCGGCAATACTGCAGGCGTTTTCAATAGCGATCCGGACCACTTTAGCGGGGTCGATCACTTTGTCTTCGACCAGGTCGCTGAATTCACCGCTCTGGGCATTGAATCCGAAAGCGCCTTTTCCTTCAAGGATCTTTTTTACGACCACCGAACCGTCCACGCCGGCATTGTGAGCGATCTTGCGGGCCGGTTCTTGGAGCGCACGGCGGACGATCTGGATACCGGTCGCTTCATCACCGTTCACTTTAATGCTGTCGAGTGAATCAATAGAACGGAGCAACGCTACACCGCCTCCGGGCACGATCCCTTCTTCGATCGCGGCGCGTGTCGCATGAAGCGCATCTTCAATGCGTGCTTTCATTTCCTTCATTTCCACTTCTGTTGCCGCACCGACTTTTACAACCGCAACCCCTCCGGAAAGTTTTGCAAGCCGTTCCTGGAGTTTTTCTTTATCATAATCGGAGTCGGATTTTTCGATCTGGGCCCGGATCTGTTCACAACGGGCTTTGATCTCTTTTGCGGAGCCCGCACCCCCGACGATCGTGGTGTTGTCTTTATCGATCACCACGCGTTGGGCCGTGCCGAGCATATCCAATTCCACGTTCTCAAGTTTGACGCCAAGGTCTTCGGAGATGAATTGACCCCGGGTCAAAATAGCAATATCTTCCATCATCGACTTGCGGCGGTCCCCGAAACCGGGAGCTTTAACCGCTGCGATCTGGAGCACTCCGCGGATCTTATTGACCACCAAAGTGGCAAGCGCTTCTCCTTCGATGTCTTCGGAGATGATGAGAAGGGGCTTCCCGAGCCGTGCGACCTTTTCAAGAACAGGGACCAGGTCTTTGACGGTAGAGATCTTCTTTTCAAAAAGAAGAATGTAAGGTTCTTTCAAGACCACTTCCATCCGTTCCGCATCCGTAACGAAATAAGGAGAAGAATAGCCGCGATCGAACTGCATGCCTTCCACCACATCCAGTTCGGTCTTGAGACCTTTAGCCTCTTCAACCGTGATCACGCCTTCTTTGCCGACTTTTTCTAAGGCATCTGCCAAAAGAGCGCCGATGCTTTCGTCGTTATTGGCGCTGATCGCGCCGACCGCCTTGATGTCTTCTTTGCCTTTAACGGCTTTTGAGAGTTTTTTTACGGCCTCGACGATCTTTCCAGCTGCTTTATCGATCCCGCGCTTGAGAGCCATCGGGTTGGCGCCTGCGGTCACGTTCTTCAGCCCTTCAGCCACAATCGCTTGAGCTAAAACCGTGGCTGTGGTCGTTCCGTCTCCGGCAAGGTCCGAAGTTTTTTCCGCAACTTCACGGACCATTTGAGCTCCCATATTCTCATAGGGGTCTTTTAGGTCCACTTCTTTGGCGACGGTCACACCGTCTTTAGTGACGAGCGGAGCACCGAATTTGCGGTCGATCACAACATTGCGGCCGCGGGGACCGAGCGTGACGCTGACCGCTCTTGCAAGGATATCGACGCCGCGTTTGATCTTCTGACGCGCGTCTTCAGAATAAGAGATTTGTTTGGCCATGGGATTACTCCTTCTCGTAAACGGCGAGGATCTCGCTCTCTTTAAGGATCTTGTGTTTGACGCCGTCGATCATGATGTCGTCGCCGGAGTATTTCCCGAAAAGCACGCGATCGCCTTTTTTAACTTCAATGGCCTGAACTTTTCCGGACTCAAGGGTCTTTCCCGCGCCGACCGCAATGACCTTACCTTCGGTCTTTTCTTCTTTTGCGGTATCGGGAAGGATGATCCCGCCCTTCGTTTTTTCTTCAGCTTCGAGGATTTCCACGAGGACTCTGTCTGCTAACGGTTTTACTTTCATGTTCCTGTCTCCTTATTGAATGTAGGTTTTTAAATTTAAGTTCTAAATCCTAGTAATCCATACCCCCCATACCGCCCATGCCCCCCATTCCCCCCATACCGCCTCCGGGCGGCATCATCGGGGCTTTTTCCTCTTCAGGAAGGTCTGTGATCAAGGTCTCGGTAGTGAGAAGCAATCCTGAAACACTCGAAGCGTTCTGAAGGGCGCTGCGGGTGACCTTTTTAGGATCAATAACCCCTGCGACAACCAGATCTTCAAATTCACCGCTTTCAGCGTTATAACCCACGCTACCTTTTTCCGACATGACGCGCTGAACGACCACAGAACCTTCATCGCCGGCGTTATGAGCAAGTTGCCGTAGAGGTTCTTCAATCGCGCGGCGAATGATCTCAGCGCCGATCTTTTCATCCCCCTTGAGCTTCAAGCTGTCCAGAGCTGTGACGGAACGGATTAAAGCAACACCGCCGCCTGGGACGATGCCTTCTTCTACAGCGGCCCGAGTTGCATGAAGGGCGTCTTCGACGCGGGCTTTCTTTTCCTTCATTTCAGTTTCTGTCGCGGCTCCGACATGAATAACCGCTACACCGCCCGCAAGCTTTGCAAGGCGTTCCTGAAGTTTTTCCCGGTCGTAATCCGAATCCGTTTCTTCGATCTGCTTTTTAATTTGATTGATTCGGCCGGTGATATCCGTGCTTTTTCCGGCCCCTTCAATAATAGTGGTGTTTTCTTTATCTACCGTGATGCGCTTAGCGCGGCCGAGCTCTTTTAAGGTCACATTCTCAAGTTTGATCCCAAGGTCTTCGGTAATCGCCTTGCCGCCCGTAAGGATTGCGATATCTTCGAGCATGGCCTTGCGGCGATCCCCGTATCCCGGGGCTTTGACCGCACAGACATTCAGCGTGCCGCGGATCTTATTGACCACGAGCGTCGCAAGCGCTTCACCGTCCACTTCTTCGGCAATAATGAGAAGCGGTTTTCCGGCTTTGGCGGCCGCTTCAAGGATCGGGAGCATGTCTTTTACCGCGGAGATCTTTTTCTCGTTGATCAGGATGAAAGGTTCTTCAAGGACGACTTCCATACGTTCGGCATCGGTCACAAAATAAGGCGAAAGATAACCTTGATCGAACTGCATGCCTTCTACCACATCCAGGGTCGTGGCGGTGGTTTTAGCTTCTTCAACTGTGATCACCCCGTCTTTCCCGACCTTTTCCATTGCTTCGGCAATTTGATCCCCGATGGTCGTATCGGAATTTGCCGCAATGGTGGCGATCTGCGCGATCTCTTTTTTGTCTTTTCCGATCGGTTTAGCGATCTTATCAAGTTCTGCAACAACCGCTTCGACGGCCTTATCGATCCCGCGTTTTAAGGCCATTGGATTGGCTCCGGCCGTGACGTTTTTCAAGCCTTCGCGATAAATGGCTTGCGCAAGGATCGTGGCGGTCGTGGTGCCGTCGCCCGCGATATCAGACGTTTTAGAAGCGACTTCTTTGACCATTTGTGCGCCCATATTCTCATAAGGGTCTTCAAGCTCGATCTCTTTAGCTACAGAGACGCCGTCTTTGGTGACGGTAGGGGAGCCGAACTTTTTTTCAAGAACGACATTCCGGCCTTTGGGTCCCAGAGTGACTTTAACTGCGTTTGCAAGTTGATCGACGCCATGCAGGACTGCGCGCCGTGCTTCTTCGCTGAAAAGAAGTTGTTTCGCCATTTTTTTCTCCTTTAAAGGTTGTTTTAGAAGTTAAAGAGACAAAATGTTCATTTTCAATTTTATAAAGGGGGTTGGCACTCGCTAATCATGAGTGCTAAGTGGACGATATTTTATCCATCGGAGCAAAAAAATCAAGAGATTTTAAAGTCTATTTTAAGGCGGAGTTATTTAGAATTCTTAGCGGCTTCACGCCAAATGAGAAGGAGAGACTTTACCGAATGCTTGGGGTCAACGGTATCAATGAGTTGGGTATAAGGCCGAATGATCTCAGCCAGTCCTCCGGTGGCAAGTACGCGCAAGTTTTTGCCATAACGTTTTCTAAAACGCCGGATCAGTTCATCCGTCATAGCCCCATACCCCTCAAGGATCCCGGATTCCATGCAGCTCCTAGGGTTGCGACCCAGGAAGGACTTAGCCTTTCTAGGGAAGGGTAATGTCTTCGGGAGCAGGGCGGCTCTATGGCTTAAGGCTTTAAAGGCCAGCCCGGGACCTGGGATGATCATTCCTCCTCTAAAGATTCCCTTTGAATCTATATAATCCAAGGTAATGGCTGTACCGTAGTCAATAATAAGAAGGGGAAGGCGGTATATCTTAGAGGCACCATAGATATTCACTTTTCTATCTATCCCTAACTTGTTGATTTTATTATAGTTATGATTTATTTTGACAGGAAATTCAAGTCCGGCAGAACCACATCTTATCCCGCTTAACCCCTTTATCGACCTAATAATAAAAAGGCTTATTTTTGGGTTTACAGAGCTAATAATCACATCTAAATAATTATATTTACCACTTCTAATACATTTTTGAACATATTTTGGGACAGCGTTATAATCTAATGATCTAAAATCAAGTAAACGGCCAGCTTGATAGAAACCTACCGTAGCAGCTGTATTGCCAATATCAATGGCTAATATCCTTTTAATCACAATAGATACCCTCATCAAAAATTTTGGGTTAATTAATGTTTTAAGCTTGCTTTTTCATACTTTTATCCCACTTTTATGCATTAAAATATAAAAAAATGGGAAATTGATAATTATGACCTTATGGTACCTGTCTTATAAAGCTCTTCGATCTTCAACTCGAGCTCTTTGAGAATAAATGCCAGGATCTCCTCGCGGTGATAGCCTTTCTCTGTAAATGAATGCATCGAAATAGCCCCATCGGGGAGTTCTTCAAGCTCTGCATTCACATTTAAACCTATTCCGATCACTACCGCATCTACCGAGCTGGGTGAAGATATGGCTTCCACTAAGGTTCCGCAGATTTTCTTGTCATGGACCATGACATCGTTTGGTCGTTTGAATACGGATTCGATATCATACTTGTCTTTTAAGACTTTGGCAACCGCTCGGCAGGCGATTTGGGTCAAAAGAGGAACTTGGTTTGACCGGAGAGGAGGGCGTAAGAGCAGCGAAAAAAGCAGATTCTTTCCTCGAGGAGAGACCCATTGCCGCCCGGGCTTCCCACGTCCTGAAGTTTGGTAATCCGTCGTAACGACCAAGCCTTCTTCAGCTCCGCGCCGTGCTTCTTCAATCGCAAAAGTGTTTGTTGATGACAATTCGGGGATATGCCGTATTTTGAAAGGGAGCAAGCTCATGCTAAAGCTCCTTGGAAAGTTAGGTTAGAATACGGGGTAAATGAGCGCTTAAACGGGTAACGATTTCATAAGGGATCGTTTCGGCCCATTGAGCGATTTCTTCCGCAGTAATGGCCTCACCCTTTTCTTCACCGATCAAGGTTACAGGATCGCCCTCTTTCGCCTCAGTATTTTGGAGATCGATAGCGATGTAATCCATGGAAACTTTCCCGGCAAGGGGATAGCGCTTGCCCTGGTAAAGCACGCGAGCTTTTTTCCAGGAGCTATAAGGATAACCATGGCTGTAGCCCAGAGGCAGAATGGCAACAGTCGTAGCCTTTTTAGCAATGAACTCGCGGCCATAACCTACAGATTCTCCGGCTTGGACTTTTTTAACAAGAACGATCCGGCTTCTCAGGGAAAGAACCGGTTCGAACCGTGCGGTTTGCCTGAGGCCAGGATCCGGATAGATCCCGTAAAGCGTGAGTCCCGGACGGATCATGTTCAAAACAGGTGTTTGCAAAGTGAGGGTTGCGGCACTATTGGAAGCGTGCCGGAACCGGAACATAATGCCTTTAGCTTCAAGATCTCTTAGCAATAAACCGAAAGCTCTGATCTGGGACTCACGAAAAGAATCGTCTTTTTCTGCGGCAGGAAAGTGGGTGTATATCCCGTCCAGCAAGAGCCCTTTTAAAGGGGTCATTTTCCCTATACAGAGAGCCGCTTCCCTGACCGGGATCCCCATACGTCCCATCCCTGTGTCGATCTTAATATGAACAGAAGTTTTCCGGCCAAGGCTTTCTGAAATATCGGAGATTTCTTTTGCTTTTTCGAGGTTCGAAATGCTGAGGGTGATCCCGCCCAAAAGGGCAGCGGGGATCTCATGAGAGAATAAATGGCCAAAAAGGAAAACCGGAGTTTGGGGGTGGTGCTCTTTGAGCTCAAGGGCTTCCCGCAATGTGGCGACGCCAAAATAAGCGACTTTTCCGGCTAAGGCATTAGCGATTTCCTTAAGTCCGTGACCGTAAGCATTGGCTTTAATGACCGCGAGAACATCGTTTTGTCCGGAATGCCTTCGAAGTGTTTCAAGGTTTTGGACCAAGCGGTCTGCCCGGAGCTCAATCCAGGCGCTGTGCTGGACTTTAGATATATCGCGGATCAATTCGGTCATGATTTTTCTTTTTGAGCCAATCGCTCTTCGGCTTCTGAGCTCCGGAAATAAACAGGCAGCCTTTCCGCCGGTTTATTTAAGAGCCGAAGCATCGGATTTTTAGTTTCAAACCATTTGATCAAAGTGGAAGCCCGGGGATGCCAAAATCTTTTCGGAAGCATCCGGAATTTTCTGGCCGGAAGCAATTCCCTATTTTTTAAATAACAACTCAGGCCCTCGCCCGCAAGCCAAGTCCCTTCGGGAAGCTGCTTGAGATTTTCATTGAGAGAAAGAGCCGCTGCCGGTGTTTGCGTGTCCCACTTCTGTTTATGATAACGGTATAAACGAGTGTAAAGTTTACCACGTTTTGCATCTAAGCACACATTCAGATTTTCGCCTTCCAATCCCGGGATTTCTCCCGCGATCAGATCTAATGAGAGGGCGCCGTAGCAAGGTTTTGCCCCCGACGAGATCAGCCCTTTCATCGTGGAAAATCCGACCCGGAGTCCCGTAAAGGATCCCGGTCCCCGGCCGATCAAAAAAGCGTCAATGCTCTGCAGCTTCAGTTTTTCCTTCCGGAGAAGGCGGTCGATCAGAGGCATCAGATTCTCCGCATGGCGGGAAAAGCCTTTTATCGTAGCTTCCCGAACCCTTTGGCGGCCTTTTTTAACGGCGACGCTGAGCAGGGGTCCTGAGGTTTCGATCGCTAATAAATTTTTCATGGGCTCTATTCTATGCAAGCTTTGAAAAAATCCCACCGATTTTTCATTTAAAATAAGAACCGGAACTTCTTGTATACCCCCCATGGGTATGCTATGCTTTATCCATGAAAAAGGGAACGGATCAAAAGGATAAATTGATAGCGCTCTGTCGGATCGAGGGGCAAGTTCGCGGGCTTCAACGGATGATCAACGAAAAGCGTTATTGTATGGATATTCTGAATGCGGCAGAAGCTATCCATGGAGCATTGAGGAGCGTTGAAGCACAGATCTTAAAAGGGCATCTGAATGCATGCGTTAAGAATGCCTTTAGCGGTGAATCTAAAACGGATAAAGATAAGAAGATCCGTGAAGTTTATGAGCTTTTCTTTAGAATCAAAAAATAAGAGTTTCACGAATATTTAAAGGGTTCTAGAATGAAATAAAAAAGGGCTATTATGATGAAAAAAACCTTCCTAAGAGTTTTGATCATATTCATCGGAGTATTGGCTGCCATCCCTTCTCTTCTTGCCAGCGAGAATCCTCAGGCAGTCTCGACGCTAAATCTTGGCGATCTAGTTTCGCAAGCCCTTGAGAAAAACCCAGAAGTCGTTGCCGCTAAGGCGGAATGGTTGGCATCTAAAAAAAGAATCATGGCTTCTTGGGCGCTTCCCGATCCGATAGGGGAATATGACATCATGGGGTCGATGGTTGAGACGCGCACCGGGCCACAGAAAAACAATTTCATGATTTCCCAGGAGGTTCCTTTTCCCGCAAAGCTTTGGGAGAAAAGGAAAAAAGCAAAAGTTGAAGCGGATGCCAGTTATGCACGTTATCGCGCTCTCGAGCGTGACATTACCACAAAACTCACTAAGCTTTATTATGAGCTTTACTATATTGACGCTTCCCTGGATACCTTTACAGAGATTAAAGAGCTTTTAAAGAAGATCGAAGGGGTTGCGCAATCCCGATATTCCAGCAGCGCAGGCTCTCAGCGTGACGTTGCGAAAGCTCAAACCGAATTTTCCATGAATCTGGAAAAGTTATATATGCTTGAGCAGCAAAGAGAGAGCATTGCTGCCCAGATCAATGCCCTGCTGGACCGAGACCCGATGCTACCGGTCGGAAAAACAACATTGCCGTTAAAGCTCGCCGTCAAAAATTCCCTGGTCGAGTTAGTTAATCTGGCTGTCTCTCATCGTCAAGAGATAAAGGAAGCAGAGGCGTTGGTCTCCCAGACGCACTATTCCAAGCGCCTTGCCCAGCTCGCCTACATTCCGAATGTGAATGTCGGTTTTGCGTATACGAACGTCGGGTCCGGAATGACCAATGATCCTGGTGATGGAAAAAACACATGGATGTTTCCTCTCAAAGTAAATCTTCCGATCTGGCAGAACCGGATCATACCGGAAATTCAGGAAGCAAAAAAGCTTGAAGAAGCTCAAAAAGCAAAACTTTTAGCCGTGAAAAATCAGACCTTTTTTGAGGTTAAGGACGCTTATTACCGTTTCAAGGCCGCTTCTAAGATCGCTGACCTTTACGATGCCGCTATTATCCCGCAGGCAAAGGTAGCTCTTTCTTCGGATCAAGCCGGTTATGAATCAGGTAAAATGGATTTTCTGAATCTGTTGGATAGCGAACGTATTTATTTTAACGCAAAACTCTCACAAATTCGGTTTTATACGGAAGCCCTCAAAGCGTATGCGGATCTGGCTTGGGCCACAGGGCTTGATTGGGCTGATGCAGATAAGGAGCAAGGCAAATGATTAAAAACCGGCGTTTATTTTCCATTTTTGTTCTCATAGTGATTATTTTGACTGGAAGCGCCATCGCATACCGTTCTTTGCAGCATCTTTCGATTCGAGAGACAAAATCTGCTGAGAAAGCGGTTTATTATTGCCCCATGCATCCCAACTATATCTCGGATAGGCCCGGCACTTGTCCTATTTGCAATATGTCTCTTGTAAAGCGAGAAGTATCTGAACATAAGACCGAGCCAATGGATATGAGTCAACATGCTGCTTCATCCGGAAAGGCAACGGCACCCAAGATGTTTACGGTTGCGGAGCTAATAGCGATGAAGCCCCATGAAATCTGCCTGCTTCATAAATGTAAGCATGGCATGTGTACGATTAAAATGACGTCGGAATTTGCCAGGCTTGGGAAATGCCCCATGTGCGGAGAAGATCTTGGCGTGATTGTGAAGGATGCATTTCCTCAAGGATATACCTCTGTCCAGCTTGGCGCTGGCAAGCAGCAGGCGATTGGTGTAAAAACAGCATCTGTCCAGAAAGTGGTATTAACGAAAACCATTCGAGCCGCAGGACGTATCGCTTATGATCCGGAGCTTTATCAGGCCGAGGAAGAATATCTTCAGGCTGCGCAGGCCTTGAAAAAAGCAGAAACTGTTGATCCTGAAATTAAAGAACAAGCGGCCAAGCTTGTGGATTCTTCCAGGATCAAACTTCGGCTTTTAGGTTTAAGTGATGCGATCATCCAGGAAATCGAACAAGCAGGAAAACCCGATCGCTCGCTTCTTTATTCCGATGCCGGTGGCAAGGTATGGCTTTATACGCCTATCTACGAATATGAGCTTCCTTTCGTTCATGTAGGTGATAACGTTGAGGTCGTTGTACCTGCTCTCCCGGACAAAAAATTCCAAGGAATTATTCGTTCGCTGGATTCAGTGGTGGATCCAGTAACACGTTCAGTCCGAATCCGCGCCCAACTTAAAAATCCTGATGGCGCCTTAAAACCCGAAATGTATGTAGATGCCATTGTCCAAGTCAACCTTGGGGAACAAGTTGCAGTTCCCGAAGAAGCGGTTTTTATGACAGGCGAAAAGAACATTGTTTTTATTGTCGGGGAAAATAACGTTTTTGAACCGCGGGAGGTGACGTTAGGAGCCAAAGCGGATGGATTTTATCAAGTTAAAAGCGGACTTCAGGAGGATGAAAAAGTTGTCACAAGCGGTAATTTTCTGATTGATTCTGAAAGCCGGCTCAAAGCGGCGCTAGAGGATGTTGGGCAAGGGGGAGCGCATGTCCACGGCGGGTGAGCAAAACGCATCTCCTCAGTTGCGGCAAGGTGGATGGATCGAAAAGATCATTGAATTTTCGGCCCACAATAAACTTCTCATTTTTATTTTAACCGCAGTGGCGATCGTTGCCGCATTCTGGTCTCTGCAGAATATCTCTTTAGATGCGATTCCTGATCTTTATGATACACAAGTTATTATTTATTCCATGTGGGACCGCAGTCCTGATATTTTCGTAGACCAGGTGAATTACCCCATCGTAACGGCCATGCTTGGGGCTCCGAATGTAAAAGCTGTCCGCGGGTTCTCAGATTTTGGCTACTCTTATGTTTATGTGATTTTCAAGGACGGAACGGATCTTTACTGGGCACGAAGCCGGACATTGGAATATTTGAGTAAGATTATTCCCCGGCTTCCTCAAGAGGTTCAGACCGAATTGGGTCCTGATGCCACAGGCGTGGGTTGGGTTTTTCAATATGTGCTTGTCGACAAAACGGGAAAACATAGCCTCCAGGAACTAAGAAGTTTTCAGGATTGGTATTTGAGGTATTACCTGCAAAGCGTGCCGGGTGTTGCCGAAGTAGCCTCCCTTGGTGGATTCGTTAAGCAATATCAAATCACCATCGATCCCAATAAGTTGCTCGCCTACAACATTCCTATTACAAAGGTCATGGATGCGGTGCGCAACGGAAATCAGGAAACAGGCGGTCGTTTATTAGAATTTTCCGGGGCGGAATATATGGTGCGCGGGCGAGGTTACGCGAAATCCGTTCAGGATCTTGAAAATATCGTAGTTACAACGGATTCAAAAGGAACGCCGGTTTTGATCAAAAACTTGGGGGCCGTGGTGGTGGGTCCGGATATTCGCCGTGGCCTTGCAGATCTGAACGGAGAAGGGGATGTGGTATCCGGAACCGTGGTGATGCGTTCGGGGGAAAATGCTCTCAATGTTATCAAACGTGTAAAAGCAAGAATCGAAGAACTCAAACCTTCGTTCCCTCCCGGTGTTGAGCTGGAAGTTGTTTATGACCGTTCGGAACTGATTCTTCACGCGATTGATACGCTCAAACATCAACTTGCGGAGGAAATGATTATTGTAAGCTTTGTGATCCTGCTCTTTCTTTGGCATTTTCCTTCCGCAATTATTCCAATTGTTACCATCCCGATCTCGGTTCTACTTTCATTCATTTTTCTTCATGGAATGCATTTAACCTCCAACATTATGTCTCTTTCCGGTATTGCAATCTCGATCGGGGTATTGGTGGATGGTGCGATTGTGGAGGTGGAGAACGCTTATAAACGGCTCGAACAATGGATTGAAGGCGGCCGGAAGGGAGATTTTCACGCAATCCGGCTTCAGGCATTAAAAGAAGTGGGGCCTGCCGTATTTTTTTCGCTCCTTGTGATAGCGGTTTCGTTTTTACCGGTTTTTACGTTGATGGACCAAGAAGGCCGTTTATTTAAACCGCTTGCCTGGGCAAAAACTCTTGCGATGGCTATGGCCGCAATCCTTGCTGTGACATTAGATCCAGCAATGCGGATGCTTTTTACGAGGATGGAGCCTTTTAAATTTAGATGGCCATGGGCTTCCAAGGTTGCCACGACACTTGCGGTCGGAACCTATTATCCGGAAGAAAAACATCCGGTTAGTAAAGTGCTTTTCAAGATTTATGAACCTGCCTGCCGCTTTGTTTTAAAACATCGAAAAACGACGATCATTGCGGCGTTTATTCTCGTTCTCAGTACGGTTCCTGTTTACTTCAAACTAGGTTCGGAATTTATGCCGCCGCTTTGGGAGCAGAATCTTCTTTATATGCCAACGACCTTGCCGGGGATTTCGGTTACTGAGGCGCAGAATCTTTTGCAGAAACAGGACCAAATTCTAAGGTCTTTTCCTGAGGTTGAACGTGTCTTCGGAAAATCCGGGAGAATGGAAAGTTCCACAGATCCAGCGCCTTTTTCCATGATGGAAACCGTTATCTTGCTCAAACCGGAAAAAGACTGGTCACGGAAAGAGCGCTGGTGTTCGCGATGGGTTCCGGCATGGTTTAAATGGCCTTTCGAGTGGATTTGGCCAGAACGAATTTCACGGGAAGAGCTGGTTCAAAAATTGGATCAAGCATTGAAAATTCCCGGTACCACAAATGCTTGGACCATGCCGATTAAAAACCGTATCGATATGCTTTCGACAGGGGTTCGCACGCCGATCGGGATCAAGGTGCTTGGTTCTGATATTAAGAAGATTGAAGAAATTGGGACGCATCTGGAAATGATCCTCAAAGATGTCAAAGGGACTAGAAGTATTTACGCAGAAAGGGTCGCTGGGGGCTATTTTCTGGACTTTGATCTTAAGCGCGAAGCCTTAGCGCGTTACGGGCTTTCGATCGCAGATGTTCAGGCGGTGATTACCTCGGCTATCGGCGGAGAAAATATCACGACAACAATCGAAGGCCGCGAACGTTATCCTGTCAATGTCCGATATTCTCGTGAATTTCGAAATGACACCGACAAATTACAACGGGTGTTGGTCCCCACGCCGGCAGGGCAGCAAATCCCGATAGCCGAATTGGCAACGATAAAAATGGTTTCCGGTCCTGCAATGATCCGGAATGAGAACGGTCTTTTGGCGGGTTATGTTTATGTGGATATGGCCGGCCGGGATGTCGGCGGCTATGTTCATGAGGCCAAGAAAATTGTGGCCAAAGAACTCAAGCTTCCTCAGGGCTACTCACTCGTGTGGAGCGGCCAGTATGAGAACATGATTCGCGTCCAGGAGCGTCTTAAGGTGGTTGTACCGCTCACACTTTTTTTGATTTGCCTTTTGCTTTACATGAATACGAAATCTGCCGTCAAAACCGGCATCATTCTTTTGGCGGTGCCTTTTTCTCTCGTTGGGGCGATCTGGTTTTTATGGGTACTCGGGTATCACATATCGATTGCGGTCTGGGTTGGAATGATTGCTCTCATGGGGCTTGATGCGGAGACGGGTGTATTTATGCTTCTTTTTCTTGATCTGTCCTACCATGAAGCGGTTGAGAAGAAGAAAATGCGGACCAAGCAAGATCTTGAAGAAGCGATTATTCATGGAGCGGTCAAGCGTGTGCGTCCTAAAATGATGACCGTCATGGCAGCTCTCATGGGTCTCTTGCCAATTATGTGGGCTGCGGGGGCAGGTTCAGATGCTATGAAGCGTATTGCAGCCCCCATGATTGGGGGCCTCACCACTTCTTTTGCGTTGGAGCTGCTGGTGTACCCCGTTATTTATTTTATCTGGAAATGGAAATTTGAAATGAAACAAGGAAAAGCAGTTTGGATTCCTAATATATAAAACAAAGGAGATATCCATGAAAAAATTTTTAGCGGTATTTTTAATGGTTATACTGACCATCCCGATGATGACGTCTTCTGTTATTGCCGCGGAAAAAGTTTCTGGAAAAAAGATTGTGGATGCCGGAAATAAGCTTTGCCCGGTCATGGGAGAACCGGTGAATGGGAAGGATTTTGCGGTTTATCAAGGGAAGCGTTACGGGTTCTGCTGTTCGAAATGCAAAAAAGAATTTTTGAAAAATCCTGAAAAATATCTTGGAGCAAAAGAAAAAAAGGTCATGCTCCCGATCATTCCGCTTTCAGCCGAAGAAGCGGCCAAAGCCCCTTCGCCGGATCAGGACGCAAAAAAGAAAAGTTAAGGTTAACGATTTTTATGAATGATGCCATACACGCATGCTGTGAACAGAAAGCGTTGCGGAAAAGCCCTTGGTATCTCAGAGGCCTTTCTCTGACGCTTTTTGTGGTTTTAGGGCTTCTTGGGGCTTCTTTAGTCTTTCCGTTTTTTCATCCGTTCTTTAAGGCCTTTACGGATTATGCACGGATCATTTTCTGGCCGGTCCTGATCGGTCTTCTTTTGGGCGGGGTGATCGACCGCTATATCCCGCAAACCTATATTTCAAAGCATCTCTCAAGTCCCCAAAAACGAACGATCCTTTATTCCGTCGGGCTCGGTTTTTTGATGAGCGCGTGCAGTCATGGGATCCTGGCGCTTTCTATCGAACTTCATAAAAAAGGGGCTTCAGGCCCGGCGGTGGTCAGCTTTCTTCTAGCGAGTCCTTGGGCGAATCTGCCGATCACGGTCTTGCTTTTTGGTTTTTTTGGATGGAAAGCCTTTTGGATCATCTTCGGAGCTTTGCTTATCGCTTTGAATACGGGATGGATCCTTCAAAAGCTTGGTCAGGCAGGAAAGATCGAAAAGAATGTTTTTTCAGTCATGGTAGAACAGGATTTTTCCATCCGCCGGGATATTGCTGAGCGTTGGAAGAGGTCCCGTTTTTCATTTAGCGGTCTACTGAAAGATCTTCAGGGGATTTGGAAGGGGTCTTTAAACCTCGCGGATATGGTCTTGATGTGGATCTTGATCGGGATGATGCTTGCGGGCCTTGCCGGGGCTTTTGTCCCGTCTCATGTTTTCCACCAATATTTAGGTCCGACACTTCTAGGATTGCTCGTGACCCTTGTGATCGCGACGGTCCTTGAAGTTTGTTCGGAGGGGACTTCGCCTCTGGCTTTTGAAATCTACCGCCAGACCGGTGCCTTCGGGAATGCATTCGTGTTCCTGATGGGCGGGGTTGTTACGGATTTTACCGAGATCGGATTGATCTGGAAAAATCTCGGGAAGCGAACCGCTTTCTGGATGGTCGCGATCTCGCTCCCGCAGGCGATCCTTTTAGGATGGCTTTACAACTTCTTGTTGTGATCCGATCAACAACTTTATTTCTTCAGCTTCTTTTGCTTTTCCGCGCTTTAAAGCCCCTTGGATAAAGATCGTTGCTTTTTCTTCCAGTACTTTCCGCGCACTGGATGCCTGTTTTGCTGTGAGAAATCCTTCCTTCAAGATCTTAGCGAGTGATCGGATACGGAAACGGTCCATGGCTGGAAATTCATGCGACCGCTGATCCGGATGGCCGCCGTATTTGATAAGATAAGGCTTTTTGACCAAGCCGATAGGGTAGTGTGAAGCGATCCTGAGCCAGAGGTCGTAATCTTCACAAGCGGGGAGGGTTTCGTCAAAAAGGCCGACCGCGTCGAAAAGTTTCCGGTGCAGAATAACTGCAGAAGGGCTCACGATGCAAAGCGGAAGGCACTTTTCAAAAATAAGGCCGCCGTATTTCTGATGTTTTTTCATCGGATTGACGCGTTTTCCGTTCCGGACCCAGAGCTCCTCTGTTTGACAGATCAGATACCCTGGATTTTTTGAGAAGAAAGCCAACTGAGCTTCAAGTTTTCCCGGCATCCATTCATCGTCCGAATCCAAGAAAGCGATCCACTCGCCTTGAGCATACCGGATCCCAAGATTACGGGCTGAGGCCGGGCCTTGGTTTTTCTGAAAAAAGTAACGCACCGAAGGGTATTGTTTTTTGAGCATTTCTGCCGTGCCGTCAGTGGACCCGTCATCGATGAGGATCAATTCAAAAGAGGGCCCTTTTTGCTTAAGGACCGAATCGATCGCTCGAGGCAAAACATTTTTACGGTTGAATGACGGGATAATGACAGTAATTAAGATCATGGGAGATTATAGCAAGTTGAGCGGAAAAAAGGGACACTCGTTGACAGTTAAAGAAAAGAAGCTATAGAATCTAAACATGTCTCTTAAAAGTCTATTCTCCAAGAAGTCTAAAGCAGCTGTTTTTTTTATAGTGTTTTTAATTCTTCTTTTTACTTTTGCAATATTCTTTTTAGATATCTTTACCGGAGAAAAAATCCCGTTTCATATTTTTTATTTTCCTTCCATTATGCTGGTGACGTGGCTTTTCGGCAAAAAAGCAGGCGGTTCCATGGTCGGCCTTACAGCTACAATGTGGTTCTTTGCCGAGTGGGATACAGGCCATTTTAAGACAACCTCTATTTTTCTATGCAATGGATTGATCTACATCGGAACTTTCATCGTGATTTTTGTCATGACAAATCTTGTTCATGAGAAAAAGTTACAGCTCGAAACGAAATCTAAAGAACTTGCCCGTTCTAATTTAGAATTAGAACAATTTGCCTTTAAAGCTGCGCACGATCTTCAATCACCGCTTGTGACCATTCTCGGCTTTACCGAATTACTTCAAGAAAAATGCAGTAAGCTCGGCGATGCGGAAACGAATACTTTTCTTCAGCATATTTTAAAAGGGATCGAACGGATGAGCGCTTTTACCAAAGCGCTCTTGGAATATTCAAAAATTTCCAAACCCGAAAAAGAAGTATCCGAAGTTGATCTTAATATTGTTCTTGCTGACGTCATGACAAGCCTTCAAATCACTATTCAAGACAAAAAAGCTCAGATCGCGATTGGTCCTTTACCTAAAGTTCGTGTCAATGCAAGCCTTGCAGGATTGCTTTTTCAGAATTTAATTATCAACGCGATAAAATACTGCGAAAAAGAACCTCGAATTAATATTCAAGTTGTAAAACGAGAAAAAAACTGGGTTTTTTCAGTTCAAGACAATGGAATTGGGATCCCCGAAGAGGCGCGAGAAAAAATTTTTATCATGTTTGAAAAATTACCCACACAACGCGATTACCCCGGTTTTGGGATCGGCCTTGCGACGTGTCAAAAGATCGTTGAACGTTATGGGGGGCGCATGTGGGTGGAATCTATGCTTGGTTCAGGGTCGACTTTTTATTTTACTTTGCCAATCCCCTAAAGGAATAAGATAATTTATCCGAAAAATAATCTTATCTATGGCTCAATCCTCTAAAAAGAAAAAATTTTCGTCAAAATCACCTCAAAAACTCAAAATCCTTTTTGTGGCTTCGGAAGCTGTCCCGTTCATCAAGACCGGCGGCTTAGGCGATGTGTGCGGTGCTTTGCCTAAAATGTTGAAAAAATTGGGGCATGATGTCCGTTTGGTTTTACCGCGTTATTGGGCCGTTAATCGTGATTACTATAAATTAAAACCCATTCTCGGCCCCATGGGCGTTCCGACAGGAACGGGGACGGTTTGGTGTGAAGTCCTCGAGGGTAAAAGCGACGGATTCCCCGTTTATTTTATCGAACACGAGAACTTTTTTGGCCGGGCCGGGATCTACGATGACGGCAACCGTGAACATTCCGATAATGCCGAGCGGTTCGGCTTCTTTTCCTGTGCCGCACTGCAGCTTTGCCGTGACCTTAAATTCAAACCCGATATTATCCACGCACATGATTGGCAGACCGCTCTTGTTCCTGCGTACTTGAAAATCTGGTTTTTGAACGATCCTTTTTTTAAAAATACTGCGAGTGTTTTTTCGATCCACAATATTGCCTACCAAGGCACTTTTAAAGCGGACGCTTATGATTTTCTCGGTCTTGGCGCGGAGAATTTCATCGATTCCAAGTTCGAAAATTTTAACGGGATCAATCTCATGAAAGGCGCGATCTTCTACGCTGATGCGATCAATACGGTCAGCCCCAGTTATGCGCAGGAGATCCTATGTGAACCGGGCGCGAACGGTCTGTCGGTCTATCTGCAAAGGCGTTATGAGGATGTTTTTGGGGTGTTGAACGGTGCGGATTATGATCACTGGGACCCTTCTACGGACGCTTTGATCCCCGCGAAATATTCCATCCAAAACCTCCAAGGGAAAAAGCTTTGTAAGAAAGCGCTTCAGAAAGAATTCCTGCTTGATGAAAAAGAGAATACCCCTTTGATCGGGGTTGTTTCCCGTTTTACCCAGCAGAAAGGGCTTCAACTCCTGGCGCCTGTGGTCGGGAATATTCTCCAAGATATGAAAGTCCAATTCGTCTTCTTAGGGAATGGAGAAAAAGGACTTGAAGACTTTTTCGGAGGTTTGCCAGCACTTTATCCAGGAAGGGTCGGCGCATGGATCGGCTATAGCAACCGGAAGGCTCATTTGGTGGAATCGGGAGCGGATTTTTTCTTGATGCCTTCTTTGTTTGAGCCGTGCGGGCTCAATCAGATCTACAGTATGCGGTACGGCACGCTCCCGATCGTACGGGCCACAGGCGGGCTCCGGGATACGGTAGAGAATTATAATGAACAGACCGGAAGCGGGACCGGATTTTTGTTCCATGAGGGGACCCCCTCTGCCATTTACAATACTATCGGCTGGGCCGTCAGTACTTATTATGACCGCCCTCATCATCTTGCTCAAATGCAGAAGAATGCGATGAAGGCCCATTTCTCTTGGGAAGATTCTGCCCGTCAATATGAGCAAGTCTATGAAAAGGCGATCCATCGCCGTTTGTCCTGGCGATAATCCTCCGCAGATCTCACAAGCCATCCGAGCGGGACTTATAGTATAATAATCCGGTATTTTTAGAGGCTTAGGCGCTATAGTTTTTAAAGACATCTTCAAATCCAAGATGGAGGGATGAACCATGATCCAAAGCGTGAAAATGGGCAAAGAACTTGTGGTGATCTCAGAGAATAAGGTGGGCGTGCTTTCTAAAGTCGCGAAAATCCTTGCAGATCGCGGGATCAACATTATTGCGATTTCAGCACAAGCCGCCGGAGGAGTTGCTTTGATGAATCTGATTACTGAAGATCCGGTCAGGACCAAAGACCTTCTCGCTCAAAAAGGCTTTAAAGTCCAGGAAAATGGGGCGTTGCTTCTGGAAGTTGAAGATAAACCCGGAGTGCTTATGCAGCTGACCAAAAAGCTTGCGGCAAAGAAAGTGAATATTCTGAATGTTTACGGCAGCGCTTCCGCTGCTTACGGTCCGTGTGTGTTGGCGCTTTCGACCGACAATAATCAAAAAGCCCTTACAGCTCTTCAAAAATAAAACCGGATGAGAGGTATTTTTAAAACAAAAAAGGCTGTTTCTGATTAAGGATAAGGTCCATGAAAAAATACACAGATCTAAGTCTTGAAGAATATCTTAAAGAACTTTCCAGTGATGCACCGGTCCCCGGGGGAGGCAGTGTTTCAGCCTATGCGGGGGCTTTAGGGATGGGCCTGACCCAGATGGTGGCAAAGATCGCGCTAAAACGCAAACCTAAAACGGATCTGACCCCTGAGCAAAAATTCCAGGATGAGGCCAACCGTAAGCGGATGCAAGAGATCATAGATTCTCTCGAAAAGACCAGACAAAATGCGCTTCAAGTCGTTTCTCTGGATCCCGAGGTCTATGATGAAGTGATGGCCTGCTATCCAAAAGGCACAAAACCCGAAAAACTTGAGGATGCGCTTCAGAACGCTTTTCGTTTGCAGGCGGATCTGGCGCTGATCTTGATCATGGCTAAAGAGTGGAACGGACACATGAAGGGCCTTGTGAAAGGTTCGGTCGCCAATGATCTGATCGTCAGCGACGGACTTCTTACTGCAGCTTTTGAAGGTGCTTTTCATACCGCTCACATCAACGTGGTTTATATGAAAAATCAAGAGCGTAAAGAACATGCCGAAAAGGCTCTCCGGGAACTTCGCAGTCGCTTTGAACAAGGAAAGGGGTCTTGCAGTGGAAACTAAGAAGCTCGAAGGAAAAGGGATTGCGGCGGATCTTCAGCCCAAGATCTCGGAAAAGATCAAAAAAAATTCAGCCAAAGGCTTGCCTAAACCGGTGCTTTGTGCGATCCAGACCAGCGAAGATCCTTCCGCGAACTGGTATATCAATCAACAAGAACGGCTTGCGCAAAAGCTCGGGATCGATTTTAAAAGGATCTTGCCGCATCAAGTCCCCGATGAAAAGACCTTGCTCCAAAAGGTCCGTGAGGTCAGCGAGGACCGAACGGTCCACGGGCTTTTTATTTCTATGCCGCTCCCTGAAGGGTTTGACCCCGACAAAGTCCTTTTAGCGATGAACCCTCAAAAAGATGTTGAAGGGATCCATCCGACCAGTTTGGGGCTTATTGTCCTTCGCCGCGGAAGGTTGATCCCGCCGACCGCCTATGCAGCCTATACCTTGATCAAATCGACTGGTGTTATGCTACGCGGGAAAAAAGCCGTGATCATCGGCCAGAGTGCGATCGTTGGCCGGCCCCTTCAGCTTTTGCTGGGCGAGGCGCGCGTTACGACGACTATTTGTAATACCGGAACTTCTACGGAAGATATGCATAAGATCGTTGCCGCCAGCGATATTGTCATCGCTTGTGCGGGTAAACCGGGAATGGTTAAAGGATCTTGGATCAAAACCGGGGCTGTGGTGATCGATGTCGGGACGACCGAAGTGGACGGGAAACTGCAAGGCGATGTGGAATTTACCGAAGCCTGCAAAAAAGCCGGTTTTATTACGCCTGTTCCGGGAGGTGTCGGACCGTTGACCGTGACCATGTTGATGGAGAATCTGATGACGGCTTATGAATGGCAAGTGGACGGGGCTGTTAAATGACTTTTTGGTTTTTGAAAGGGAATGAACCATGGCTTTGAAACAAACGCCACAATCGATCGCTGATCAAAAAAAGAAGGGTCAAAAGATCAGCTGTTTGAGCCTTTATGATTATCCGACCGCAAGGATCGCTGACGAAGCTGGCGTGGACCTTCTGATGGTCGGAGATTCTTTAGCTATGGTGCTTTTGGGTCATGAGAATACATTAACGGTTTCGATGGATCATATGATCTATCATACGCGGGCCGTTTCAAAAGCGGCCAAAAAAGCCTTGATCGTTGCGGATATGCCTTACCAGTCTTACGAAGAACCTGAACAAGCCTTGAAGAATGCGCAAAGATTCCTTTCTGAAGGCGGGGCAGATGCGGTGAAACTTGAAGGTGGGGTCAAGATCCAATCTCAAGTTCAACGCCTTCTAGCTTCGGGGATCCCTGTTATGGGGCATGTCGGGATGCTGCCTCAAACGGTTGGGGACCGGTTTTATGTCCACGGGAAAACAAAAGAAGAGGCTAAAGCGATCCTTGAAGATGCTCGTCTGTTGGATCGTCTCGGTGTTTTTGCGATTGTCCTGGAATGTGTCCCTGCGGGACTTGCGGCAGAGATCACCCAAGCCGTCAAATGTCCTACGATCGGGATCGGAGCAGGGCCGGAAACGGACGGCCAGGTTCTGGTGCTTTATGATATCTTAGGGATACGCTCCAAGGTGAACCCGAGATTTGTCCGGCGTTATGCTGATCTGGAAGGGGTCATTAAAAAGGCGATCCAAGAGTATTGCAGCGATATCAAGAATAAAAAATTTCCTTCGCTGAACGAAAGCTTTTAAAGGGCGTATACGGAAAAGGCGGTCTTGCTTTATGAAAAGATCGGGCGAGAACAAAGCGAAAAAGATCTTAGTTGCTGAAAAAGATGATGCGATCCGAGGTTTGATCGCGATGCGGTTGACCTCCCGCCATCACCGGGTCTTTGAAGCCACAAAAAGCAAACAGGCCTTGAAGATCCTTGAGCGTGAAGCGGTCGATCTGATCCTTCTGTCGACGGAAATGGAGCCTGTGGACGGGAAGATCCTGATCCAAGTGATACGCGCCAAATCCCACCTGATGGCGGTGCCGGTGATCATGCTTACCGAAGAAGATAAACTCACAGAACTCATGCTCGGACATGAGAAGGGTTTTGATGATTTTCTTGTTAAGCCGTTCAGCCCGCTCGTCCTGCAGCTCCGGGTGAATTTGAACATTATGAAGACCCAAGAACGGGTCGAGGCCAATGCCCTGACCCATCTTCCGGGGAATCATGCGATCGAAAAGATCATTTTAAAGAAGATCCAGGCAGGAGAAAAATTCTCGGTCCTCTATATCGACATCAATCACTTTAAAGCTTTTAATGACCATTATAGTTTTGAAAAAGGGGATGATGTGATCCTGCAGACCGCGCGGCTGCTTTTAGCCACCAGTACGGCCGTATCTTCTGACGGAAAATGTTTTGTCGGGCATGTGGGAGGGGACGATTTTCTCGTGGTGTTGCCCCCTGAGCTTGAAGAAGTTTTCGCCCGTCAATTCATCGATGACTTTGATCGGATCATTCCGACCTATTACAGTCAAGCGGATCAGGATGCCGGTTTTATCCGGGTCGAGAACCGGCGCGGGAAAATGGAGAACTTCCCTTTAATGTCATGTTCGGTCGCGGGATGTAATAATCTTTATCGTCCGTATAAAAATCTGCGAGAGATCGCAGAAGATGCCGCTGAGGTGAAGGCATTCCTTAAAACCCAGCCGGGAAGCCATTATTTAAGCGACCGTCGGTCTGCGCCGATCAAAAAATTGGATGAAGCCGTACAGCTTTTAAAGCCTGAGGTCAAATTACCCAAAGATAAAAAACGCATTGATCCTTTAGGGCAGGTGCTTTTAGGAGCAGGCTTGATCACGGAGGAACAGCTTTCCCAAGCCCTTAAAAAACACTTAGAGACCGGGCAGCGCTTAGGGCAAACCTTGATCAGCATGGAATTGATCTCCAGCCAGGATGTCGGCCGTATGCTCGAGAAAAAATTAAAGATCCCTTATTTCAGTCTGCAAAAATGGGAGCCTCTCCGAGAGAATTTGAATCTTTTTACTCTGGAATTTATCCATAACCATCGTGTTATCCCTATAGAGATCCATGAAGGTTCGATCAAGTTGGCTATGTGTGATCCCTTCGACCTTAAAACGATCGACATGATCGAAAGGATCACCAATTTAAAGCCAATCCCGTTTTTAGCGCTTGAAGATGAATTTGAAGCCTTCCTCGAACAGCACATGTCGGGCACCGAAACCGGTGCGGAAGCCCACTAAAAATAGGATGAAGAAGTAAAGGGATTTTGCCGTTTCTTTTAATAGCAAAAAACCGATACTGAGGGCTTTTTAAAGACGCTATGGGAATAGAATCCTTTCCGGAAATACAGAATTTTCAGAAACTGCCTAAAGAAGTGATCGTAAAAGGAGCGAATACTCGCTTTGATCCTGCGAATGGGGCGGAATTGCGGGGGATTGTGATCAATAATATCGGTCAGCCGATCCGCGATATCCGGGTCGAACTTGTGGTTTTTGACCGCCAACGCATCCCTCTTCTAGGGACCAGCGCGGCGACAGACCCTGATAGGCTCCCTCAAGGGGGGATCGCAAATTTTCACTTTCAATTAAAGGATTTTTCTCAAGAGATCAAAAACTATTATTTACATGCCAACTGGACGTTTGACGAATCGGTCTAAAGCTTGAATGACGGGACCCCAAGAAGGGTCAGGATTTTTAGTGATGAACATCAAGAAATACAAGCAGGTGATTTTCTGGGCTTTTTTTTTAGCAATGGTTCTGTTCGGGAGAACAGGTTTAGCGTTGGAAGGATTCACCCCGATCGGGCAATCGGAAGCTTTCAAGCAATTTCTTAAAAAGCCCAGGACAAATCTTTCCAAACTGATCTGTATCTTGAATTATTTTTGGAATGCCCCGGTTATGGTCAAATATGAAGGGACGGAATACACGACCCAGTTTGCTTATCCATTTGGGCTGACCTTTTTATTGACGCATTATCATGATGAAGATCCGGCGCATTGGATCAAGAAAAATTGTTACCGTTCTCCGATGAGCAACACAGTCATTTATTTTAAATTCCGGGACGGCCGTTATCGGCCCGCACGGGATGTTTTTCTGGAAGAACTGGCTAATTTAGAAAAAGTCCTTACTGAACAGAAAGCTGAAAAAGTTCAAGAAAGGTGAGTTGAGTATGGCAACGGATATGGATGTCCAATCAGTAAGATCGCGCGATATCGCTCTGGTGGGCTATGACCGGGAGACCGGAACGCTTGAGATCGCCTTTCGCGGAGGGGGAGTGTATCACTATAGAGAAGTTCCCGCGAGTATTTATGAAGGGCTGATGAGCGCGCCGTCACACGGAACGTATTTCCAAAAGTATATCCGGAAAGATTATTCCTACACGAAGATCCGGTAAATAAGCGGGACGACATGAAGAAGACGTCTTTTTTTTCTGTAATTCTCCTTTTTTGTTCCTTTCTCCCCTTAGCCTATGCGGAGAACAGTCTTCAGATCACCGCCCATGCCGAACAAGGGTCGATCAAAGCAGGGATGATGTTCCTTGTTAAAGTCCAAGTAAGTTCCGCGACTTCTCAGCCGGCCGATTTTTGGAGCTACCGATGTTCCTATGAAAAACATTGGGTGACGGATCATCCGATCGTTTTTATCCAGTCCTGGACATGTGCCGGAGACGACCGGGAGAGAATCGTTCTTAAGCCGGGTGAGCTCTATGAAAAAAAGATTATCGTGTATATCCCTAAAAAAGACAAAACAGAGCCTGTGGGCTTCCGTTTGGGCTTTAAGCGTATGGCCGAGGACGGACAAGAATCCGAGCCAGTCTGGAGCAATCCGGTAAATATACAAGTCATCGTCCCCGAACAAGGGGCCTCTCCTCAAACGGTCAAAAATGAAACGCTGGTTAAAGAGCAAGCCCAGAAAGAAGAAGAGGACCTGCTCGGATCCACGATCTCTTGAAAGCGCTCCGATCTTTGATGGGGAAAAAACTCATAGGGATCCTGCTTTTAAGCGGGATGATCTTTTCGGGTTATACCGAGGATCATTCTGTTCAAGTCCAGCAAAGCCTTTTATTAAGATCCGAAGAAAAAGTGATCCTTCCTAAAGTTTATACAGATCCCGGAGAAGTGATCCAAGCGCATGCCGGAGAAGAGTTTTTGATCTCGCTACCCGGAAATTTTTCGACCGGATATTCTTGGGAGATCAGTTTGGCGGAGAGCGGAGGGAAGGTCGAACTTTTAGACTCTCAATATAAAACCTCTAAGAACGATATGCCCGGTTCTTCCGGATTTCAGATTTTCCGCTTTCGAGCCCTCAAGATAGGGACTTCTGAGATCGATTTTATTTATGCCCGTCCATGGGAGCCTGACCGCTCCGACACACGCATGAGCTTTACGGTTGTTGTTCAAGAACCTTAACCTTTTCTAAAACAGGGCATTACCATGAACTCTTTTCGGATCGCGATCATCGGAGGCGGCATATCAGGGTTAACTGCCGCTTATTCTCTTTCTCGGGCGAAGCAAAGCGGGGATTTGCCGATCGAGATCCATCTTTTTGAAGCAAAAGGATCATGCGGAGGTTTGATCCAAACCTTTTTCGGAAGGGATTTTTGTTTTGAAAAAGCGGTTGACTCCTTTATGCCCGATCAAAACGCTTCCGAGCTTTTAAAGAGCCTAGGGCTTGAACAGGAGATCATAGAAATCCCGCATTCTTTCTCACGGGTCTTTTTCTCTCAAGGAGGGAAATTCGAAACCCTGCCGTTGGGGCCTGATTTTTTTTCCGCCAGCAATATCCTTAAATTTGTTTCCATGCCTTCTCTTGATCTTTCCGGCAAATTCCGTTTTTTAAGCGAAATCGCCGTATCCCCTCAGAAAAAGGATGCCGATGAAAATCTTGGAGATTTCATCAAGAGAAGATTTGGGAGGCATGCTTTAGAAGCTGTTTTTGACCCTTTGGTCCGGGGCATCTTCATGACGGATCCTCATGAAATGAGCGTTGCTGCGGCGCTTCCTTTTTTAAGGGAGGATGAAAGAAAATACGGCAGCATTTTAAAAGCGATGAGAGCGCAGCGGTCACGAGCCCGGGAAGCAGCCCCTGTTTTGCGACCCTTTATTTACATCAAAAAGGGGCTAGAAAAAATAGTTCATG
>CAYQTU010000003.1:0-27109 GCA_964420575.1 uncultured bacterium | reverse complement strand
CCTTCAAGAAAAATCCGAAATATCTCTGCATCTTTCATCCTCAGTGATGAAAGTAGAAAAAGGGGGTTCTTGGCGGGTCTTCTGCGGGGAGGAAAATGGTGTCGAATTTGATGCGGTCTGTTTAGCTATGAACGCTTTTGAGGCCTCTCGGATATGTGGCGACGGTCTTGCGAAGTTGAATCTGAAATTGCAAAAGATCCCTTATGAATCGATCGGGACTTGCGGGTTTATCTTTAAAAAAGAAGGTTTTTTGTCAGAAGAAAAAATCCCAGGGTGGATCATTCCGAAGAATCCCGAGCAAAGAGCCTATTTTTCGAGCCTTAAGGTGATCGGGCCAGGACCAGATGCGGATCAGGTCCGGATCCGGGTGTTTTTTTCCAGGACGTTTCAGCCTCATTTATGGCCGGAAAAGGGTCCGGAAAACCTGGCGTGCACCTTGCGTGTGCTGAGGTCAATGCTGAAAGTCCGTTCAGATCCGGATTTTATGTTCTCAGAATATTATCCGAGCGCATTGCCGCAATACCCCCCGGGATATTTAAGTTTTCTAGAAGCGGTACGCGAAACCCTCAAGGCTACACCTCATTTTTATTGGACGGGAAGTTTTGAACATCGTTTTGGGATAGCGCCCAGCCTCCGCGGAGCTCATAGAGCCGCCCAAGAGATCTTGAAGGGGTTAAAACTTCTCTAGTGATGAGCAAACGGATGGAGTAAAATAATTTCCTGTAAATGAAGGTAAGCCTTTTCTTAATGGGATCAAGTTTGAACTAAGGTATTTTCAATGACGCATACTCCGAACACCATTCAAGATGATGAAAAGCTTTACCAATTGAATCTTTATCGATTCCTGCTTCTCCTGGCGGGCGTCTTCTATCCGCTTTGGTCTTTCGTATCACAAGCAAGCATTCCCGAAGGGTATGATCCTTTACTTGAAAGGGTCCTTTTCGGAGGGTTTTGCATTTTAATGGCGGCGTTGACTTATGCACATGCTTTTTTCAAAAAACACGTTGAAAGCATTTTAAATATCACCGCATGGGGAATGACGGCCCATTATTTTTCGATCATCTACAGGAACCCTCAATCTTCCGTTTATATGGCGGGTGCTTTTATCGTTATTTTTGTGATCACAGTTTGCCTGCCTTCGCGGGCTCCTTTTCTTGCTTATACAGTCTTTGTCCTCGGATTGTCTGTTTGGATCTCTTTGGTGAACACGACATTTCCTTCCCATTTTTTCTTGGCGGGAGTTGCGACCATTTTGATCATTTCCTACACCGTGGTCCTGTCCCGTTTAAAGAGGATGAAATCCATTAAAGAAAGCGAGGAGCGTTTCCGGTCTATGGCCGATAGTGCGCCGCTGATGATCTGGATGTCCGACGGACGCGGACACCGGAATTTCTTTAATCAGGGGTGGCTGGAATATACGGGACGGACCATTGATCAGGAAATGCAGGATGGCTGGATCGAAGGGCTGCACATCAAAGACCGGCGGGTCTACTTTGATTCTTCGCATGAAGCTTTCCGGAAATATCAAAAATTAACGGTCGAATACCGTTTAATGCGAGCGAACGGTGAATATGGCTGGATCTTTGAACAGGCTGTCCCGCGTTTTTTTCAAGAAGGTACTTTTGCCGGCTATATCGGGACTTGTATCGATGTGACCGAAAGGAAAACCGCTGAATCAGAGCTCCAGACCAAAACCGAAGAATTGACCCATGCCAATAAGGAGCTGGAAGAATTGGCCTATGTCATTTCTCATGATCTCCAGGCTTCTCTCCGGAAGGTCGGTGAAGCCGCGGATTTTTTAACGAAAAATTATAAAAATCAATTAGATCCGCAAGCCAGCGGGCCTATCGATCTGATCGTCGGGAATATTCATAAAATACGTCAATTGTTGAACGATCTCTTGATGTATTCGCGGGTCAAGCGCGGGGCCCTCAGTTTAGAGGAAGTTGATTTTGAGGGCCTGTTCGATGAGGTCGTTCGGCGTTTAGAGACGGAGGTTCTTAAGAGCAATGTAACGATCACCCATCACCCCTTGCCCGTTCTTTCGGCGAATAAGATCCAAATGTCAGAACTTTTACAGAATCTGATCGGGATCGCGATTAAGTTTGCGGATAAAAAAGAACCTAAGGTCCATTTACGCGCCGAACACCGGAGCGGAGAATGGCTCTTTGCCGTCCATAATAACGGGCTTGGCGTAAAACCTGAAATGCTCGAAAAAATTTTTTCCGTGGCGAAAAAACTTGTGGAAACGGAAGACTATACCGGAACAGGGATCGGTCTGGTGATTTGCCGCAAGATAGCCGAAAGGCATGGCGGCCGCATGTGGGTCGAAGCTGTCCCGGGCAAGGGGTCGACCTTCTTTTTTACTTTACCCGTTCATCCTGTCGGAAATCATCAAAAACTTTAACTTTTAAATCGGAGGTTATTTATGAGCCGTATCGTAGCGTTAGACCCAGAAAAAGTACAAGGCAAAGCAAAAGAATTATTGGGGACGATTAAAGCTAAGGCAGGTGGCCTGCCTAATATTTTTAAGACAATGGCGCACTCACCGGTTGCGTTGCAAGCTTATTTAGGACTAAGCGGGGCTTTAGCCCAAAGTGTTCTTTCTGCCCAATTGAAAGAAAAGATCGCCTTAGCGGTCGGAGAAGAAAACCAATGCGCTTATTGTTTAGCGGCACATTCTGCAATAGGAAAAAAAGCCGGTTTATCTGATGCCGAGATCGAAACTGCCCGGAGAGCTAAAGACAAAGACGCCAAAGAAAGCGCTATTTTGCAATTCGCTAAAAACCTTTGTAAGAATCGCGGCAATATCTCTGATCAAGAGCTTCAAGCGGTCCGGCAAGCGGGGTGCTCGGACGAAGAGATTATTGAGGTTGTCGTTGCGGTGTCTTTGAATATTTTTACAAATTATTTTAATCATGTCGCGGAGCCCACGGTCGATTTTCCTCAGGCTAAACCGCTTTCTTAGAAAAAAGTTTTATGCCCGGTGATTTATGCAAGAACTGATCGATGCGGATTCTTTAACTCTCCGCAAGCCGCAAAACGTTTCCAAGATCTTGGAATTATGGAAGGTTCTATTTTGCCTTGTGAGCCCTTCGGGGAAAGAAGTTTATTATGGAGCTGAAAACCAAGGAGAAACTTTTTTAGGAGCGCAGGTTCTTAAAGACCTCTTGCCGGGTAAATTTTATATTGTGGATCCCGAAGGCGCGGAGCTTTTATTGTTTAAGCGAAGCCTTAATTTTTTGTCCCACCGTTTAGATGTTTTTGATCCGGAAAAGAATTTCCTGGGGTATGCTGAAAAAACCGCTTCTCTCAAAGGGATTTCTTATCAAGTGCGGGGTGTGGACCAGAAAATTTCTTTTAAAATCGAAGGAAATATATCCGATCTTTCCGTTTTTCATATTTTAAACGGAGAAGGACTTAAGGTCGGAAAGATCAGCCGGAAATGGAGTCCTCCGGTTGAGATTATTTTCCCCTTCGGGATCGAAATTGTCCAAAAAAGTCTTTTGTTGGCCGTCCTTTTTCTTATTGATTTTGCTTCGCTTGAAGATGAGAGAAAAGCGGAAAAAAACAAAACAAAGAACGCCCCGCACAAAGGAACATCTTCCAAGGCCTGATCGTGAAAGCGAAGAGCTCATAAAGGTGATGAGTTTTGAAAAAGTTTCTTAAATACGGTTTTTTATTCCTCATTATTTTTATCCTGACTTTCTGGATCGGCAGCTTTACCCAAAAATCCTATGAGGGTATCCGTTTAGCGATTGAAACGCGGATTTCACGCCTCAAAACCCCCGATGTTCCGTCTTGGTCTCATGATGTTGTTTGGTACCAGATCTTTCCCGAAAGATTCCGTAACGGAGATGTTCAAAATGACCCCACCGTGAACGATCTCGAAAAATCCGATATCCCGGGGTGGGAGATCCGACCCTGGGGGTCAGATTGGTATGAGATGGCGGAATGGGAAAGAAAAACGTTCGGGCATGTTTTTAGAAGTATCCGGCACCGGCGGTATGGAGGGGACCTGCAAGGCATTCTTGATAAGCTGGATTATTTACAGGGCCTCGGGGTCACAGCCCTCTATTTGAACCCTGTTTTCAGTTCGCCTTCGCTTCATAAATACAATGCCCGTTCTTTTCACCATGTAGATGAAAATTTCGGCCCGGACCCTGAGGGGGACCGGAAGCTGATCGTTCAAGCCCATGAGACCGAAGATCCTCAAACCTGGGTTTGGACTTCTGCGGATAAGCTTTTTCTTAAACTTATCCGCGAAGTTCATCGAAGGCATATGAAGATCATTCTGGACGGTGCATTTAACCATTCCGGCCGGGATTTTTTTGCTTTTCAGGATATTCTGCAAAAAGGGAAAAGTTCCCAATATTCAAAATGGTATAAGATCACTCAATGGGATCCCCAAACAAAAGATGGCTTTTTCTATCAGGGTTGGATAGGGCATGATAGCCTTCCCGAGTTCCGCCGTGATTCAAAAGGACTTGATCCTGATGTTGAAAAATATATTTTTAATATCGCAGAGCGGTGGATGGCTCCTTCGGGCAGGGCGGAGGACGGGATCGATGGCTGGCGCTTGGATGTTGCATACTGCGTCCCGGATGTTTTTTGGAAAAAATGGCGGAAAAAGGTTAAACAGATCAATCCCGAAGCTTATCTTGTAGGAGAAGTCATCGGAATTGAACCTCGATATCTTTGGGGTGATCAATTTGATGCGCTCATGAATTATCCGTTCTTAGGGGTGGTCGGGAAATTCTTTATTGTTCCTCAAAAATCAGGACCTGTGACGTGGTTTGACCGGGAATTGGAAAAGATCCGGGAGGCTTATCCTCCCCGGACCGTTGGCGCTATGCAGAATTTGGTGGATTCTCATGATACAGCAAGGATCCGGAGTCAGATCGTGAACCCGAAATTTTACCAACAATCTTGGGCCAATTTTTACCGGACCAGCCAATCGGAGACCAATCCGGATTATCGGGTCGATCGCGGAGAAGAACGGGACCAAAGGATCCAAAAGCTGATCGTTGTGTTTCAGATGACCTATCCCGGATCTCCCATGATCTATTACGGAGATGAAGCGGGGATGAACGGGACGAATGATCCGGATTGCCGCAAACCGATGCTTTGGGAGGATCTGGATTATGAAGATGAAGCGGTTCATCCTTATTGGCGGTATGTCCGGCCACGGGAACCGAACCGGATCGACCGAGACCTTTTTAACCACTACCGGAAATTGATCCATATCCGGAATGGATCTTTAGCGCTAAGGCGCGGGGATTTTGAAACAGTCTACATCGATGATCTGAAAAATGTCTATGGATTCAGTCGCCGGTATGAAAAGGAGCGGGTCATTGTTTTTCTGAACAATAGTGACCGGATCCAAAAGATTTCGTGGAAATTACAAAATCCCAGAGTAACTTTTTTTGAAGATCTCTTAAGAGGGAAAAAGATCGCAGGAGCTGAAGGAGAGCTGAGCCTTGAACTGCCTCCCAAGGAGGCATTCGTTTTAAAAGAAATTTCATAAATGTTTTTTCCGTGGAGATACGCTATCATGCATTATCTTATTCTTCTTTAAAAGTGGATTCATCTAGAAAGGAAAAATCGTGGAAAATCTTAAGATCTTACTTAATGAAAAGGATATCCCCAAACAATGGTACAACCTTGCGGCGGATCTGCCGACCCCCATGCAGCCGCCTTTAGGCCCTGACGGGAATCCGATCTCGCCGGATATGCTTGAAAAGGTTTTTCCGATGAATTTGATCGAACAAGAGGTCAGCACCGAGCGGTGGATCGACATTCCCGAAGAGATCCTCGAGATCCTCTACCGGTGGCGCCCGACCCCCTTAAGGCGTGCGGTTCATCTCGAACGGTATCTTAATACTCCGGCACATATTTATTACAAAGATGAAAGCGTAAGCCCGGCGGGAAGCCATAAACCCAATACGGCGGTGGCTCAGGCTTGGTACAATAAGCAGTTCGGGATCAAAAAACTTTGTACGGAGACAGGAGCCGGGCAGTGGGGATGCGCGCTGGCTTTTGCCAGTCAACTTTTAGGACTTGAATGTAAGGTCTATATGGTTCGTATCAGCTTTGATCAAAAACCTCTGCGGAAAATTATGATGCGGATCTGGGGAGCGCGTTGTGTGGCTAGTCCAAGTAATGAGACGCATGCCGGCCGTGAGATCTTGAAAAAGATCCCGGACACTCCAGGAAGTTTAGGGATCGCGATCAGTGAAGCGATCGAGGAAGCTGTCGGCGACCCTTCGGGAAAAACGCGTTACGCTCTCGGTAGCGTTTTAAATCATGTGATGCTCCATCAGACGATCATCGGCCTTGAAGCCCAAAAACAGCTTAAGGCTGCCGGTGTAAAACATCCGGATGTCGTGATCGGCTGTGCCGGCGGCGGAAGTAATTTTGCAGGGATTTCCTTTCCTTTTGTACGTGAAAAGATCCATGGGGCCAAGATCAAAATCATTCCTACCGAGCCTACGGCCTGTCCGACTTTGACCCGAGGACCTTTCACTTATGATTTCGGAGACGTTGCGAAAATGACCCCTCTTCTTCCGATGCATACTTTAGGGCACGGATTTATTCCGCCGCCGATCCACGCGGGCGGATTACGTTATCACGGGATGTCGCCTTTGGTCAGTCAAGGAGTGGTCGAAGGGCTTCTGGAACCTCGAGCCTATGATCAAGTGAAATGTTACGAAGCCGCGCTTCTTTGGGCTAAGACGGAAGGGTTTATTTGCGCTCCCGAGACAAGCCATGCCATTGCCGGAGCGATCGAAGAAGCGGTCAAAGCCCGGGAAGAGGGGAAGAAACGGACGATTCTTTTTTGTTACAGCGGACACGGTTTGATGGACCTCAGCGGTTATGAGAGATTCCTTTCCGGGGAACTGAAGGAATATTCACTACCAGAGGAAATGCTAGTTGAAGCTACGGAAGCGATCAAACATCACCCCAAACCTAAAGTCCAAAAGACCGGTAAGTGGTGAACCGGCGAAATCGGGGATTTTCAATGAAGATCAAAAATGCTTTTGCTTTAACGTTGGCTCTCTTTTGTTTTGCGACGGGATGTTCCCAAACGCCTCCTCCGGACCTTCCGGGACTTCCGCCGGGTCATTCTGCGAATCAATTCTATAAATACGCCAGCCGGATGTTCTCTTCCAACAAGGTATGTAAAGATTTTAACGGCATGACCTCTTTTCCCGTGGGAGAGGTCAATGAGCAAAAAGGGTATACAAAGCTTGAAATTCTGGCTCCCGGGGCTTTTCGGTTCCGCGAAGAAGTGACCGGAAAACGCTATATCGGGGTTTCTTTTCTAAAGATGGAGTGGTTTTTGATCGTGCCGCAAGTCTGCGTTTGGGAAGAGAAAGACCCGCAGGGGAAAGCGAATTAGCTTCCTGTCCCCCACGCTAAAGTATTCTGTTCCTGCCAAGCCGAAACGCTGACATGACCGGACCCGCAATTCCCCTGAACGTCTTTTAAAGCTTCATCAAAGTGGATATTCCCATTTCCATTCTGTTTGTACTCTTTGCTAACCACTGCTCCGAAGATTGCTCCGTTCCCGCTATTCTGGATCTTGGATTTCGGGGCATAGATCCCTCCGTAAAAATTCGCATTTCCTGAGATCTTGACATCATCTGTCCCCGTCACATAAACAAGAAGATTCGGGGGGAGATTATTCTGGGTAGCGATCCCGTTCCCCGAGATATCTATTTCACCGTCCACATAGATCGTAACAGACCCCGTAAGGTTCAATTTAGCATTTCCGGAGATCTTAATGGATGAATAATGATAAGTTCCGGTGCTGAGGTAGAGCGTGTTATTCCCGCTTAAAGATAAACTTCCCGACGTAGGGAGAGAAGTGGTGGGGGAATCATATTCTTTGAGCTCGGATGCGGCAGAACGGGTTCCGGTAATATCAGCATTGCCGCTGGTTTGAATGACCAAGCTTGGATCTCCATTCGGCCCTACCACGGCATCCCCTTTGATCGTTGCATTGCCGGTTAAAGAAAAGCTTCCGGACCCGGTACTGTTCGTCCCCACATCGCCTTCATTTTTTTTATTATTCCCGCCATAAGACCCGTCCCTTGAATCGTAGCTGTCCACACTGGCATTGCCGGTCAATTGAATGGAATTGTCCGCAAAAATAGCAAAATCGAATAAACGGCCTTGATCGATCTGCCCGTAAGTCGTGACCGTTACGGTTTGATAAGCGCGAGAAGCAGGATTGTTGTCCGGAGCAAAGCCGGTCGCTTGGATAATGCGGATATTCGGATTATCTGTAGGAGTGCTGACCGTTACAGTATATCCGCCTTGGATGAAATTCGTGCTTAACGAAGTATAACCGGTTGTTCCGGTATAACTTGGAGTGGTCGCAAGTTGGGCTAAGGCGAGATCTATGGCGGCTTCCGCCGTATTAAAAGCGACTATTTTATTTTGATTACGCTCAGAAGCTTGCGCAAATGAATAACTTCGTGAAAAATAAGCAAGGGCAAATACTGAAATAAGAGAAATCACAAGATAGGTTGTTACCAGAACGAACCCGCGAGCATTTTTTAAAAAAAAAGGGTGTTCCATAAATCTTGCCCCCTTAAGTTCCCCAAGAAAGGCTGTTTTGCTCTCCCCAGGCGGCAACGCTGACGTGGTCTATAACGATATTGCCTTGGACTTCTTTTAAAGCCTCGTCAAAATGTGTAGAACCGTTCCCCCCTTGTTGATAAGTTTTGCCCACCACAGCCCCAAAAATAGAACCATTCCCGCTATTTTTAACATGAGCTCCGGGGGCATAGATCCCGGCGTAAAGGTTCCCATTCCCCGTGATCTGAACATCCGCACTTCCCATGAAATAAAGAAGCAAATTAGGGGGAAGATTGTTTTGAGTTCCTATGCCATTTCCCCCAATTTCAATGGAGTCCCGCACATAAATAGTAGCAGGTCCCGTGATGTTCAGTTTTCCGCTCCCTGTAATGCTGATCGAATCAAAATAATAAGTGCCGCTTGGAAGATTGTAAGTATTATTCCCAGCAACCGTAAGCGATCCCGAAGAGGTCAGATCGGTGGTTGGGAGAGGGTAGATTTTTTTTTCGGTCGCGGCCCCGACGGTTCCGTTGATTTGGGCGTTTCCTCCGATCGTGATGACGCTGGCTGGATCACCGCCCGGACCCACAGTAATATTTCCGTCAATGACCGAATTAGCTGAAATGAAAACAGACCCATTGGAAGTGCTATTCGTGCCGATATTGCCTTCAGTTCCGGTATTGGAAGGATCATAAGCTCCATCTCTGGAGTCGTAACTATCTACATGGGCTGCGTTCCCGCTTAATGCTAAATGGATCCCGTCTTCTGCAAAGATAGCATAATCAAATAAATGCCCCGCATGCAGTTGGCCGTAAACAGTGATCGTTGCGGTTTGGTAAGCCCGCGAAGAAACATTATTGTTTGGCGAAAAGCCCGTGGCCTGAATGATCCTAATATTTGCGTTATCAGGAGGAGTGGTTACTGTGACCGTATAACCTCCTTGGACAAAATTAGTGCTTAATGACGTATAAGAGGTTGTGCCGGTATATCCGGGGTTGCTGACGAGCTGTACGAGCGTTGCATCAATGGCTGCTTCTGCCATACTAAAAGCGACGATCCGGTTTTGGTTCCGTTCCGCGGCTTGCAAAAAAGAATTCCCGCGGGCATAAAAAGCAAATGCGAGGATTGAGATCACAGAAATAACAAGATAAACTGCGATCAGGACAAAACCTCGGTTATTTTTTAAAAAAATAAACGTTTTCATGAGTTCCTCACCTCCGCTTGCGCAGTGATCTGAAGAGGAGTCGCAGGAATGGGTTGTCCGCCTAAAGCCGTTCGCTGAACACTTAAGGTGATGGTTACGACATTGGGATCTGTTGCATTGCCGACAAATAAGATCCCTGTAACGTCATTTACGATCACTGAAGTCTGATTGGTCGTTGCATCTGTTCTTAGAAGTTGTCTGTTGCTGGCGCCTCCGATCGCATAACGGATCGTATGGGCTCCTGTCCAATTGACGGCGTAAGCGGTTGTGACCAGTGCGGCGGGGTCTGGAATAGAAAACTGGATGGAATTCCCCCCAGCAGCGATCGTGATGCGGGTCGGGGCGGACTGACGGATTTCTTGGACCATTTTGAATAAGCCTTCCCGCGCGGATTCCTGCAAAGTCATTCTGACTTCGCTGATCCTGGACTGTTCACTGCCGACATGTAAAATAATGAATACTCCGCCAATGATGAACGTGGATAAAGCGACAGATATCATAAGCTCAACGACCGTAAAACCAGCACTGCGCTTTATCTTTTCCATAACGATCACCTCTGTGTAATGAATGTTCTTAAAGCGGTTGTCGTTGCCCTTCGCCCGTTAGAGAGCCATGTCACGGTTACTGTAGCATCTAAGGGATTTGCCGTTGAGCTTGCATAAGTGACGATTACCTGTTCATTGGTCAAATTGTTGAAACCGGTAACCTGCGCGCCATTGGGGAAAACGCCTGTAACATTATTTGGGAATTGCCCCGTTTGGGCCGCGTTACGCATTTGTTCGATCACCCGGCTTGCATCCTGCAAAGCAAGCGTCTTTTCAAAAAGGGCTTCAGAATTTTGTTGAACAATAAGATTGGCGCCAATGTAACCCACGATCGCTAGCGCGGTTACTGCAAGCGCAATCATTAATTCAATAAGGGTAAAGCCCTGTTGTTTTAACGGCTTTTTACTTAATATGCTTTCTCTCATATTTTTTTTAACAATCTTTAAAAACCTCCTAATTAAATTGTAACAATCTTTATCTATAAATCGCAAGCTTTATGAACTAGCAAAAACGCGCATTAGCCCTTTTTAAAGGTGAAGATACTTTTAAAGAATGTTGAGTAAGTCAAATCTGCTTTAGAGAGGTTTTTGGTTGCCTCTATTTAGATAGTTAAAATCGTTGCTTCTGAAATTAAAAAGGCTAAAATGAACTCACTTTTGAACCGCTGTTCCGGCCTCTTGCAAGGATCGGTTTTAGCAGATTCGGCTTTAAATCAGTTAAAAGGAGATTCAACATGAAGCATATGACATGGATAGTATTGATCGGGGTTATTTCTTTTGCGGTTTTGGGAGGAGTTGCCCTTGCTGCAGAATCCAACGCTGATGAGAATGTTTCTAAAGCCACAGACGAAACTTTGGCTTCTATGAGAGATGATTCGATGGACCCCTTCATGATGGAAGAGATGGGGCTTGGGGGAGCAGCAGAAAATATGGTGAGCACCCCTGAGGCAATGCCGATGACCCCGGCAGAAGAGAGAACGGCGAACGAGATCCTTTAAAAAACGCCTTGTGAAAAAATAAGCCGTTGATCCGTTTCAACTTTTCAGGTTTGAGTTGGGATCAACGGCTTTTTTATTTTTGAGAATTCATTTCTGGATTCAGGGTAGATTCCTTTTGTATACTATAAAAAAGATCTTTTGATTGTAAAAAATAATAAAAGGCGCTAATGGCCGAACAGTCCTTTTTTACAGATCTTCTTCTTGTTCTTGTGATCGCTACGGGCGTCGCGATCCTTTTCGAAAAATTCCGTCTCCCGGCGATTTTAGGTTTTTTGCTCGCAGGGGTCATTGTCGGGCCGCATGGTTTTGGGATCCTTTCGGATTATGACCGCATCCATTCTCTTGCCGATCTCGGGATCGTCCTTTTAATGTTGACTATCGGGTTGGAGTTCTCTTTTGAAAGACTAAAAGGAATGCGGAACCTTGCAGTGATCGGCGGGACGCTTCAGATCCTCATCTCCATAGCGGTTTCATTATTGTTTGCCTGGTGGTTAGGGTGGTCTTTTTACGAAGGGTTTTTCTTAGGATCAGTGATCGCCCTGAGCTCGACGGCGATTGTTTTGAAACACTTGATCGATCGGGCGGAGATCGAGACCCCTCACGGGCGTATTGCGATCGCGATCCTTATTTTCCAAGACCTGGCCGTTGTCCCTCTGACCATTTTCCTTTCCGTTTTTGGCCGTTCCATGAATTCTGTGAATGTGGCTCTGACGCTGGCTCTAACCAAAACATTCTTTCTACTGGCCGGTGCGGTTGTTTTTTCGCGTTTTTTACTTCCTAAACTTCTCTATCGTGTTGCGGTACTCCGGAACCGGGAAATTTTCTTCCTTTTTTCAGTCGTAGTCTGTTTAGGAATGGCTTGGTTGAGCGGCGCTCTTGGACTTTCGATGGCGATCGGAGCATTATTGGCTGGTTTCATGTTCGCGAATACGGGATTCTCGCATCAATTGATCGGGGACATCATCCCGTTCCGCCATCTTTTTGTGAGCATTTTCTTTGTTTCGATCGGTTTATTGTTTGACGTCGGGTTCTTCTTTCATCATTTTTTGCTTGTCATTTCTGTTGTCAGTCTTGTTCTTTTTGTCAACTTTGTGATCATGACCTTGATCATCATGGCGTTTGGTTTTCCGCCGCGGGTGGCGATAGTTACCGGAATGATCCTTTCACAGATCGGAGAATTTTCCTTCCTTTTGAGCCAAATGGCCTATGGATCGGGTCATATTAACACGATCCTTTATCAGGTCTTTCTTTCAACTGCTTTTATGACGATGCTCATGACACCGCTTCTTTTTGCTTCAATCCCTTTTGTGCTTAGAATACTCGGGAAATATGTGATCTTTGGCATTCCGCCCAAAAATTGGACAAAACCCGATCGGACCCTGTCTTCTTTAACGGACCATGTGATCTTATGCGGTTTTGGCCCGACCGGGCGGGACCTTGCGAAGGCTTTTCAGGAAGAAAAGATCCCGTTTGTGGTCATTGAAATGAACCCCGCAAAGGTCCGGGAAGCCAAGAAATTCCATCTTAAAGCGATCTATGGAGATGCCGCAAATCATGAAGTGATGAAACGTGTCGGGATCACTCGGGCGCGGGCCGTCATTGTTAGCTTTCCGGATGCTTTGGGGATGGCCCAGATCATCCGCATTGTCCAGGATCTGAATCCCAAGGTTATTCTTGCGGTCCGGACCCGGTATGAAGGACAATTAGCGCGGCTTTATGAACTGGGAGCGGATATTGTCGTAACTGAAGAATGGGAAGCCAGTTATGAGCTGAACCGTGTTATTTTGGAGCAATTTCATGTCCCTGAAGAAAGAGTGCAATATCATTTAGGGAAGATCCGGTCCAGAAAAGAGATCGCGATCGAAGAAGCTATTTTTAAACGAAACCCTAAAACCCACCAAGAGCAGGAGGTTCTTTAAGACCATGAATATGCAGCGGACACTTCGATTATCGCTTACCGCCGTTTTAGGGTTTTTTGTCGCGGTCGCTGTCCTTAAGATCGGCGGTTGTACGCCAGAAGCGGTTCCTCTTAAGAGGGCAGGATATGATCCCAACGCTTATACTCCAGCAAAGACTTCAGTGGTTGACGAGCAGTTTAATTTCCATGCCGTGACACCATTCCTTTGGCGATCCGGGCAACCTAGTGAAGAATCTTTTTTAAGAATGAAACAACATGGCCTGAAAACAGTGATCAACCTCAGGCACGAAGAGCAAAATAACCCCTGGGAGAAAGAATTAGCCGAAAAGATGGGGCTTCAGTATTATTATTTTCCGATGGATGCCGGCAAGGATCATGATCTCGGACAAATCACCGAGATCTTAGAAGTGATCAAAGACCCGGCGAACCAGCCGGTTTTAATTCACTGCCACGGGGGAAAGGACCGAACCGGGCTAGTGACGGCGATCTATAAAATTGAGTATACAGACCAGGATTTTAATGATATCTATAAAGAAATGCTGATGTTCGGTTATCATCAAGAACGTTATCCCGCAGTTTTAAGGAGCATTAAACGCTGGTGCGAAGGCCACGGGCATCCTGAGATCGCAGAAAAGATCAGCCCGGACGGCCGGAGCGTTTCAGCATCTTAATCCATTTTTCAAAAAAAGGAGAAGATTATGAAAACTTTAATTCGTTTGATCCGTAACATCGTGATTATTTTTGTGATTTTGATCGTGGGGATTGTTCTCGGGAGGAATATTTTAGTGAAAGGCGCTGTGGAAAATGGGGTTAAGGTGGTCACGGGAATGCCGCTATCGATGGGGAAGCTGGACCTTAACCTTTCCAATACGCTTGTGGATATTGAAAACCTGGTGGTCCGGAATCCGTCAGGTTTCCACGAGACCTCTTTGGTCGAGATCCCCAAGATCCTTGTAGATTATAACCTGTCGGATGTTTTTAAAGGGAAGGTTCATTTGGAAGCGCTAGAATTCGATATGAAACAGTTTACAGTGGTCAAAAATGAGAAAGGACAGCTGAACCTTGATTCTCTCAAAGCGGTCCAAAGCCAGAAACAGGCTCCGAAAGAAGCCCCCAAACCTGCCCCGCAAGAAAAAGGGAAAGCCATGCCGATCCAGATCGATCACTTCCGCCTGAAGATCGGAAAGGTTTCTTATGTTGATTACTCAAGCGGTCAGCCGGTTACTAAAGATTTCTTGATCAATCTGGATGAAAGTTATGAAAACATCACAGACCCTGCTAAGCTGGTGAACTTGATCGTTGTTAAAGCGATGATGAGTACGACCATTGCCAATCTCACGAACTTTGATCTCGGATCATTGCAGGGGAGTGTGTCCGGAGTTTTGGCTTCCGGCAAGGATATGGCCAACGCGGCAGCTTCGAAAGGTTTAGAGGCATTGAAGAGTACGACCGGGAGCGCCGGACAAATGGCCGGTCAAGCCGGAGATGCTTTAAAAGGAACAACAGGCGCCGTGAGCGATACGACAAAATCGGTTACAAGCAGTGTCACGAACGCCGCGAGCAGTTTAAAAAATAAGCTCAAACTTCCTTTTGGTAAAAGCGAGTGATCTGAGGGGGTTATTGTTTTTAAAAGGGATAATGGTGTGACACTGAACTCAAAACAGTTCGAAGCGGTTCTCCGTATTACAGAAACGATCAACGCCGGGCGTACGCTCGATGAAGTTCTGGATTACGCTTATGAGACATTACACGAGATCATCCCTTATGATCGCATCGGGTTCTCGCTTTTAGAGGAAGACGATACGATTGTCCGGGCCAGATGGGTGCGTTCTGAGGCTCCGATCCTAAAGATCAAGGCCGGTTATCAAGCTTTGCTCAAAGGAAGCAGCCTGGAGCAGATCATCAAGACCCAAGCGCCGCGCATCTTAAACGACCTTCAAAATTATTTTAAAGATCATCCCCACTCCTCATCTACACGGGATATCCTTGAAGAAGGCATGCGGTCAAGTTTGACCTGCCCACTGATCGCTTTGGGAAAGCCGATCGGATTTATCTTTTTTTCAAGCATGAAAACAAATGCCTACCGGCATGTTCATGTGGAATTTTTTCAAAAGATCGCCGGACAATTATCCTTGATCGCCGAGAAAAGCCGGCTGTATCAGCAGCTTTTGGAGCTGAACGATCTTAAAAACAAATTCTTGGGCATGGCGGCTCATGACCTTCGGAATCCCATTGCGGTCATCAAAGGGTATGCGGACCTTTTTGGGGAAGAGTTATTGGGCTCGGTTAGTGAAAAACAAAAAGAACCTCTAAAGGCTATTGCGAAAAATTGTGAAAAAATGCTCGCGTTAATTAATGACTTTTTAGATGTCAGCATGATCGAATCCGGCAAGATCGATCTTAAACCGCAAGAAGTGGATTTCCCGAAGTACCTGGAAGAACTTTGTAAGATGAGCCGCCTTCTTGCCCAGGCAAAATCGATCACATTGGACCTTAAGATCAATACTCCATTACCCAAGGTTTGGATCGACCCCAACCGTATTGAACAAGTCATCAATAATCTTATTACGAACGCGATCAAATTTTCCATGCCCAACACGACGATCATATTGCAGGCGTTTGCAGACGGAAAAAAGATCACTGTTTCCGTTTCTGACCAGGGGCAGGGGATCCCGGCATCCGAACTCCCGAAGATGTTCCAGTATTTTGGAAGAACGAAGGTCCAGCCTACCGCCGGAGAGGCGAGCACAGGGCTTGGTCTTGCGATCGCCAAACGGATCGTCGAAGCTCACGGAGGTAAGATCTGGGTAGAAAGTCAGGAGGGGAAAGGTTCGGCTTTTATTTTTACCATCCCTGTCAGTTCTTTAAAGACTCCGCCCGAGAATTGACCGATGCCTTCTTTAAGTATTGAAATTAAAGCAAAGTGTCCGGAGCCTGAGCTTATCCGAAAAGTTTTAAAATCCCGACATGCCCGCTTTAAAGGGCTTGATCATCAGGTTGATACTTATTTTCGTGTTCCTTCCGGGCGCTTAAAACTTCGAGAGGGGAAGATCGAAAAGGCCCTCATTTATTACAAACGCAAAAACCAAAAAAGCTCTAAACTATGCGATTCTTTCCTTTTTCCGTGCAAGAACGGAGCTCTTTTAAAAAAGGTCTTAACCGCGGCTTTGGGGATTTTGACTGTTGTGGACAAAAAACGTGAGATTTATTTTATTAAAAATGTGAAATTCCATATTGATCGCGTTAAAAAACTGGGAGATTTTGTAGAAATCGAGGTTTTTGGTTCGGCAGGGAATTCCAATCTGGCGCCATTAAAAAAACAATGCTGTTTTTATCAAAAATTGCTGAGGATCCGGCAAAAAGATCTACTCAAAGATTCCTACAGCGATCAACTCCTCAAATGCTAGCTTTTTAAGCGAAATCCTCTAAACGGACCGGCAGTTGTTTTGCACCCCATGTCCCGGGATGCGGATCAAAAGATCCTGCGCAGACCGTTCCGCAAAATTTACATTTTCCGTTCTCGGTCAGATTCCAATCTTTCAAAACATACCAGCCTCGTCCGATGATCTTTTTGCCGCATTGGTGGCAATAAGTGCTTTCGCCTTCAGGATCATGGACATTGCCGGTATAAACATAACGCAAACCGTTCTTTAAGGCGATCTCGCGCGCTTTTTGAAGCGTTAACAAAGGGGTCGGCGGGAATTCAAGCATCCGTCCGGCGGGATGAAAGGCCGAAAAATGAAGAGGAACATCCGGACCAAGTTCTTTAGCGATCCAGGATGTCATGGCTTGGATTTCTTGTTGAGAATCGTTAACCCCTGGGATGAGAAGGGTGGTGATCTCGAGCCACACCATGGTTTCTTTTCGAATGTACTGAAGGGTTTCTAAAACAGGCTTAAGACTGCTGTCTGTATATTTTCTATAAAAATCCTCGGTAAATCCTTTAAGGTCGACATTGGCCGCATCCATCCACCGGTAAAATTCTATGCGAGGTTCTTTACAAACATAACCGGCGGTCACAGCGATGGTTTTGATCCCTTTTTCACGGCAGGCCTTGGCGGTATCGATCGCATATTCATGGAAAATAACCGGTTCATTATAAGTAAAAGCCACGCTTTTGCAGTCAAGTGCTTCGGCTGCCCGAGCGATCAGCACGGGAGGGGCTTTCCGGTTTAAAATATCCGCTTCTTTGGCATGACTGATATCCCAATTTTGACAAAAACGGCAACCAAGATTGCATCCGGCCGTCCCGAAAGAAAGCACGGGAGTCCCCGGGAAAAAATGGAATAATGGTTTTTTTTCGATCGGATCCACGCAAAAACCGCTCGAGCGTCCGTAAGTAGTTAATACGATCTGGCCTTCCTGGCAAGCTCGGACAAAACAGAATCCCCGCTGCCCCTCAAGAAGTTTGCAATGTCTGGGGCAAAGGACGCATTGAATCCGGCCGTCGTGAAGTTTCTGCCAGTATTTTGTAGGATGATCCATACTTCTATTATGCCTTAATTTTACTAGGCAGCATAAAAGAAATTCGCTAGGATAAAAGGTGAGGTTAAAGTTACTATGAAAGATATCGGACTCCGCTTGTTGCGCTCCACGTTCCGTTCCCGTTTCCGGTTAAATGAAAAAGACCGCATTTATATTGCAAAGAGCGGTTTAGAGAAAATAAGGTCCCATGCCCATGATTTTATCCTCAAACGCCTTGCTTCGGTCCGGCCTCAAAACGATGGGCACCAAACCCCTTTTGCCGGGCATCCTGTTTTTAAGGCGCAGCACGCGACTGCGACCTGTTGCCGCGGCTGTCTTGAAAAGTGGTACGGGATTCAAAAAGGCCGAGAACTCCGGGCCGAAGAAATCGAAAAAATAGTCGATATCCTTATGGTGTGGATCCAAAACAAATTTACCGAATTCTCCACAAAAGAAAAGGTGGTTTTATGAAAGCTTTTATCATATTGCTCTTCAGCGCGATGCTTTTTGTTGCCGAAGGGCATGCCGCGGAACCGGATCTTCGGGTCAAATTGATCGGCGGGGCTTTAAAAGGCATGGCGAATGCCTTCATTGCTTCCGGGGATATTGAAAAATATAGAAGTCTGGCGCTCCGGGAGCTTGAAGGGATGAGCGAAGAAAAATTCCAAAGGGAATATGTCCAAGCATACCCGCTGCTTGAACAACTTCCGGAGAACCTGAAATTGCGCTATAACGTTACCGCATCTATGACTAAAGGACAAGTGATGGAACAGATCCGTGCCCTTCGGAAAGAAGATGTTCATGAACTGATCAATAGCGTTCCCGATGAAGCGGTTACGCGGGAATTCGACCAGTATTGGAACCGGGCCGCTCAAAATATGAAAGATATGAATTTGATGCAGCAGATCCAGCAGGTCTGGCAGGAATTCTTGACGGAAGTCCAACGGCTTGAGAAAAAATACAAGGTTGCATCCGTATGAGCGCGGGCCGGGATGAAGCCGAGACATTTCTATATCTTTGCATCGGGTTTGTTTTCGGCATTATCGCTTTTTTCCGGGGATTCACGATCCGTAAAAAGAAGAAACTGATCGAGAATATCCCGACTTCCACAATCCGGGGTATGGCCATGGGGCTCGTGGAGATCCAAGGTGTGGCCCATCCCTTCAAGGAGAACTTGCAGTCTCCTTTCTCAAAAGCTGCTTGTGTTTTTTATCATTATAAAATCGAAGAACATCAAGGCTCAGGGCGAAGCAGCCGTTGGGTGACGATCAAAGAATACGCTTCTCCGGATTGGTTCTATTTGCAGGATGGGACCGGAGAAGTTCTGGTGAACCCTGCTGGCGCGGAATTTTTTCTCAGGCCTGACCGGAATTACCGTATGGGGTCTTTAATGGGAGGAACTGAGGCTCAAGTTTTTGAGGAAGGGCTGATCTATCTCGGGATCTCTCCGCAAGGGTTCTTAGGTTTTAGCAGAGAGCTTCGTTGCACGGAAACTTATATCGCGCCCGGAGATGAAGTTTATGTTATGGGAACGGCAAGCAAGAACCCGATGGTGCAGTTCTCGGAAAAGGGATCGGAAAATCTCTGTATCCGGAAGGAGGATGGTTTTTTCTGCATTTCAGACAAAAGTGAAAAAGAACTCCTGAACGATATGGATTGGAAAATGATACTATTCCTTTATGGAGGACCGGTCTTGACGGTGGCCTGTCTTTTCTTGATGATCCAACTGTATTTTCAGGATTCAGGTTTTTTTCGGAACTTGTTTTTTTAATTTAAAGGCGAACATGACAGATGCTAGCGGTGTTTTTAATGCTTATGATGCCGGATTTTTAGGGTTGGCTTTAGGGATCGTTCCGGGGCTGCTTCTGCTTTTTGTCGGGCTGAAGCTTTCATGGAAAAAGAGAATGATCCAGAATACCCCGACCTCGACGATCCGTTCGATCCCGATCGGCCTTGCGGAGATCCAAGGGAAGGTTCGACCTTTTGAACAGGTTTATGAATCCCCGTTTACTGGAAAACCCTGCGTTCTTTTAGAATATGAGATTACTGAGAACTATGGAAAAATGCCGCAGCTTATCCAAGAATTTTTTTCCGAACCGGTTAAATTCTATTTACAAGATGGAACAGGGAAAGTCCTTATAGATCCTGTGGATGCTGAATGGCATATTGCCGGGCGCTTAAAAAACTATAGCCTTTCGGATAAAGAATCAGACCGAAGAGAGTTCCTGCGAGCGTTAGAAACTCTCGGGATCCGGACTAAGATGAAATCAGGCAATGATCGGTTTCTTTATGGTACCGTCAAGAGCATTGAAATTGATGATGATCTTTATGTCATGGCGACGGCCACTGAAGACCCGCAAGTCGATGGCCCCGAGAAGGGCGTGGAGAATATCCGCCTTTGCCGGAAAGAAGATTCATTTTTCTATATCTCTGATCAAAGTGAAAAAAATCTTTTGACTAAACTTAACCAGCAAGCTTTCTTTAGTTTGTGGGGCGGATTGCTTTGGGTGAGCGTTTGCTCGGGGTTAATTTGGTGGTCTCTAAATGGTATTGAGATTTCCAGAAAGATGTGTAACGATGGTTTCGGCCTTTTTTGCTGAAAGGACTCGTAGGTATTTTAAAATCTATTAATAGTGAACCATGAGGAGGCGTCTATGGGGTTAGTGATTCTTGCGATCGTTGCTTTTGTCGTTTTGGGGGTCATCGGCTATTTGATCGGGATCTATAATGGCTTGATCTTGGTCCGGAACAATATCGATAAGGCTTGGGCGAATATCGACGTCCTTTTAAAACAGCGGCATGATGAATTGCCTAAACTGATCGACACCTGTAAAGGGTATATGAAATATGAACAATCCCTTTTGGAGAAGATCACCCAAGCGCGCACGGCGTTCATGAATGCCACATCCATTGAAGACAAGACTAAAGCGGAAAACCAGTTGGCAGCGGGACTCAAGACGCTTTTTGCGGTTTCTGAAAATTATCCGGACCTTAAAGCGAACCAGAACTTCTTGCAGCTTCAAAGCCGCATCTCAGGATTGGAGAATGAGATCGCAGACCGCCGGGAATTCTTCAATGAAAGTGTGAATGTTTACAATATCCGGATCCAGCAATTCCCCGATGTGCTCCTTGCGAACATGCTTGGGTATACGAACCGTTCCATGCTTGAGATCCCGAAAGAAGATACACAAGACGTCAAAGTCCAATTTTAATTATCCTATAAGGAGGAAATATGAAAAAAATCATCAGTATTTTATGCTCTCTGATGTTGTGTGGCGCGGCTGCGGCTTTTGCGGAAGACGCGGTCACTTCCGAACCTGTTTCTACGGCGAGCGCTGAGGGATGGAAGGCGCAATTGACGCAGGATAAGCAGGCGATCAAAGAGCAAAAACAAGAGATCAAAACAAATGCGCAAACGGCTCATGCGGAAGAAAAAGCGATCCGCGACGAGATTCAAGCAGCGCGTGCCGCAGGCGATGAGGCGAAGGTCAAGGAGCTTCAAGCCAAACTTAAAACTACCCATAAAGAGAATGTTGCCGAAAAAAAGCTGGATAAAAAAGAAATGAAAGAGGCGGTCAAAAAATTCCGCTCGGATAAAAAAACGGCACGTTCCAGCCGTCCGAGTTAACCTGTTTCTAAAAGTAGGAACGCAAAGAGGGCAGAGGAGGAATTTTCATCCTTTGCCCTCTTTTTTAAAGGGTGATCTTACAGAAGGAAATGAAGCAGGGATAACCCCGCAATGATCCACATCACGGGTTTGATCTCGCGGAATTTGAAGCGGATGATCTTGAAGACCACGAAGCTGACGAACCCGAAAGCCAATCCTGTCCCGATGCTGTAACTCAAAGCGATCATCACGATGATCACAAAAGCCGGGAACCCTTCTTCCATATTTGAAAAATCGATCTCACGGACCTCTTTCATCATGAAAAACCCTACAAGGATAAGGGCTGGAGCTGTTGCGTAAACTGGGACGATCGCGATCAATGGGATGAAAAGAACGGCAAGCAGGAAAAGGGTTGCAGTGACGACCATGGAGAATCCTGTGCGCCCGCCTTGAGCGATCCCTGTGGCAGATTCGATATAAGCCGTGATCGTTGAAGTCCCTAAAAGGGCACCCATCATACTGGCCAGGGCATCCAATGAAAGCAAACGGGTCAATCCGCGAACTCGCCCCTGAGGATCGATCAGTTTTGCCTGGTAGGAACAGGCCATCAACGATCCGATCGAATCAAAAAGATGGATGAACATCAAACTGAAGATCGGCCCGAGAAGGCTCCATTTTAATGCGGCCAGGACGTCGAGTTTAAAAGCCACCGGCATAAAACTAATATCTAAAGATAAGATCTCTTTAGGGTAAGGGACCCTTCCATTCAGTACGGCCAAGAACGTTGCTGCGGCAATGCCGAGGATCATTGAACCTTTGATCTTTCGCATTTCAAAGATCACCATGACTAGAAACCCGATCAGGCCGATGATGACCGTCGGGGTGATCGGCCCCGCGGAAACAATAGTGGCTTCGTTTTTCTGGACGATCCCCAGATTGACCAATCCGATGAACGTGATAAAGAGTCCGATCCCGACCGAGACCGATGAAACTAAAGAACGGGGGATCGCTTCAACGAATTTTTGGCGGAACCCGAGGACCGTCAAAAAGAAGAAAAAAGCGCCGGAAAGAAAAACGATCCCTAAAGCGGTCGGCCAGCTGACCTTTTCCGAAAGCACGAGGGAGTAAGCGAAGAAAGCGTTCAGACCCATTCCGGGGGCCATGGCGATCGGGGCATTTGCAAAAAGGCCGGTCATTAAGGTCGCGATCGCAGTGGCGATGCAGGTTACGGTGATCAAAGCGGTTTTATCCATGCCTGCGGCATCGAGGATGTTCGGGTTGACGAAGATAATGTAAGCCATCGCCAGGAATGTTGTGATGCCCGCGATGACCTCGGTATTGAGGTTCGTTTTTCTTTCCGCAAATTTAAACCATCGTTCAAAAAAAGCGGACACGTCTTTAATCCTTGGATCGGATCATTATGAGGAGCATTTTAAAAGGTGTTACGGCTTTAAGCGAATGAGGGACATGAGCCGGCATGATGATCATTGCGTCTTTTCCCACTTGGTGAGGTTTTCCCCCGACCTTGATTTCGGCCTTGCCCTCTAAGACCATGACCGATGCGTCATAAGGAGCGGTATGTTCGCTTAGACCTTCTCCCTTAGCGAAGGCGAAGATCGTGAGGGTCCCGGCTTTTTTATTCAGAAGCTGTTTGCTTACGACGGACCCTTGTTGATAATGGATCAGGTCACGAAGCTTCATCGGTTCCGTTAAAAGATCCTGGTTTTTGGCTATTTTATTTGAATAGGGCATAGGATCGTTAAAAACATTTTCCTGTTTTAGGCCTTGGACAAGGTGTAACACTGCATTTATAGCAAATCTCGTTTACTAACGTGCCTTTTGAAAAATAATCCCGGATATTGGTCAAGGTGGTCTGGGCGATATTATGAAGGGCTTCTTTAGTGAAAAAGCCCTGGTGGGCTGTTACCACAACATTGTTGAACGATAAAAGCCTTGCAAGGATATCATCGGTGATGACCTTGCTTGAAAAATCTTCAAAAAAATATTCGCTTTCTTCCTCATAAACGTCGAGACCGGCAAAGCCGATCTTTCCGGTCTTAAGGCCGTCAATAAGTGCTTTGGAATCGATCAGCATCCCCCGGCCCGTATTGATGATCATAACGCCGGTCTTCATTTTAGCGATATTCTCCTGGTTGATCAGATGATAAGTTTCTTTGGTGAGCGGGCAGTGGAGTGAAATAATATCAGATCCTTTAAAAAGAGTATCCAGGTCCACATAATCAAAGCCGGCTTTTTTTTGATATTCTTTATCCTGGAAAAGGTCGTAAGCCAGCACTTTCATGCCAAATCCCTTAAGGATCTCAATGGCGGCTTTTCCGATCTGCCCTGTTCCGATGACCCCGGCTGTTTTTTTGTACATGTCGAAACCTAAAAGGCCGTTCAAGGTAAAATTATTATCCCGAGTCCGGAAATAAGCCTTATGGATCTTACGGTTCAAGGTGAGCATAAGCGCTACGGCGTGTTCTGCGACCGCATGAGGGGAATAAGCCGGGACTCTCACAATGTGGATCTTCTGGAATGCCGCTTGAAGATCGACGTTGTTGTAGCCGGCTCCGCGGAGCGCGATCAAACGGACTTTATTCTGAAAAAAACTCTCAATGATTTCTTTGCTGACGGTATCGTTAACAAAAACGCAAACGGCATCATGCCCTTGGGCTAAAGAGGCGGTCTCGCGGGTCAGGTGATTGTTGAAATAAGTGATCTCGAAGCCGAATTCCTTATTCACTTCATCAAAAAAGTCGGTCTCGAACGGCTTGGCATCAAAAAAAGCAACTTTGATCTTCGGCATAAGGCCCTCCCGCATTTCTCATTTATTATAATACCGCGCACAACAAAAAACCAAAAGGCAAAGATTTTGACCTCTCTTAAAATATGGTATACTAAAAACCTCTGATCCGGAAAGGTGTCACATCCATGGCCGAAGACCCAAAAGTAAAGATCGTGATCAAAAAAGATAAGCCCGGGTTTTTCTCCGTCGAAAAAGGCAGCATTTATCGGAAAGTTGCCACAGCTTTTCTGTTAATGTCGATCATCCCGATCCTTCTGATGCTCTATATTCTTTTTGTCTACCCGAATCCCGCAGGCGTTGACCACCATAATGTAAATTTAAAATTACTGGTTTTTTTATCCATTTGTTCATCGTTGGTGGGGTATTGGATCGTCCGGAAATTAGCCGCTTCAGTGTCCAGTATGGCCAAGAACGCTCAGGTTCTGATGGAAGGAAAGAACCCCGGGGCCATCCAGGTCGGTGATCAGTCGGAAGAGGTGCGCGAACTTGTGAAGGTTTTTAATAATGTGACGCACAATCTGGAGCAGCAGATCACCAAACTGGAACAATCCAAACAGCTGATCCAGGATCTTCTGAAAAAGATCGGGGCCGTGATCACTTCCGATGAGAAGATGGATAACATTTTTGATCTGATCATTGAGAGTATGGTCAAAGCGCTGGATGCCGAGAGCGGGCTCTTGGTCATTTTGGAGGAGGATCAAAAAACTGTTCGCTCTTCTGCTTTTTACGGTAAGGAACGGGAAAAATTATCCGGTATGATGGCAAGGAACCCCAATGCCTTTGTCTGGTTATTGAACCAAAACCAAGTGTTCATTGCCAGTCATTCAGAAGGGGGAACTTCTTCACAGGATGAATGGACTTATCGCTCCGTACTTTGCGTTCCTCTGCGTTATCAAAACCGCCGGGAGGGCAGCATCGCTATTTTTAATAAAAACAGCGACACTTCTTTCAGCCGGGATGACGGGATCCTTCTGCAAAATGTGGCGACCCAGATCGCTGTGGCGGCTGAAAATTCCCGGTTGACGCTGGATGCGGAACGTAGCTATGTGGAAACGATCGGTGCCCTGGCCATTGCGGTCGAAGAAAGGGATCTTTATACCCGCGGGCATTTACAAAGGGTCGCGGACTATGTTGTCCGGATCGCTAAAGAAATAGGCATGGGGGAGAAAGAGATCCAGACCCTTAAGGATGCTGCCTTTCTTCATGACATCGGAAAGATCGCGATCGAAGACCGGATCCTGCTTAAGCCCGGCAAATTCACTCCGGAAGAGCGGAAGATCATGGAAACCCATCCCGAGAAAGGCGAAAAGATCATTGCCCCATTGCGCTCCTTTAAAGACCTTCGCGAAATCGTCCGGCACCATCAGGAGTGGTATGACGGTTCAGGTTATCCGGATCACGTTAAAGGAGAACAGATCTCACTCAGCGCCCGCATTCTTACCGTTGCAGATGTTTATGATGCCTTGACCACGGATCGTCCTTACCGGAAAGGATGCTCTCATGAAGAGGCGCTCAAAATGATCGAACGCGAAGCGGGGACCCACTTTGATCCTCAGGTCGTCAAAGTCTTCTTAAAGATCATCCGGGAAAACCCTTCCTAAAATCATACAATCCTGTTTTTCTGGGGGCTTTGATGGCTAACGCAGAAAAAAAGATCAGGCATGCGGGAGTGAGCGGACAATTCTATCCTTCTGAGCCTCCTCTTCTTAAAAAACAGATCCGGACTTTTTTAGATCAAAGCCGTTTTAAAACCGATCCCGCGGTTCGAGCCATTATCGTTCCTCACGCCGGCTATCCTTATTCCGGACAGGTAGCTGCGGAAGCCTATAGGACCGTCGTAGGGCGGACCTTTGAGAGCGTGATCCTTATCGCTTTTTTACACCGTGTTTTTTTGCAGGGGATTTTAGTGGATGACGTGGATTTTTATGAGACTCCGTTGGGCCGGATCCCTGTTGACCGCCCGAAGGTTCAAAAACTCCGTCAAAGTCATCCGCTTTTAAATGCCTCGGTCAGGGGCCATTTAGAGGAACATTCGTTAGAGGTTCAGCTTCCTTTTTTGCAGGAAACGGTTCAGGGCTTAAAGATCGTCCCCATTTATATGGGGATGCAAGATCTTTCGAACGCGATGGCTTTGGCGGACGTTTTAGCTAAAGAGCTCAAAGGGAAAAATATACTTGTGGTGGCAACGACGGATCTCTCCCATTTTTATCCCTATGAAGTCGCTGTTGAGAAAGATAAAAAAGTGATCGCCCTGTTCGAACAAAGTCACGTTGAAGAGATCCACAAAGCTTATTCTTATGAAGAAGCTGAAGCCTGCGGGATGGGGCCGGTCTTGAGCTTGCTTTTATTGGCAGAAAAAATGGATTGGGGAAAATCCGAGTTGCTTGCTTATGCTAATTCAGGCGATGTGACGGGGGACCGGAGTTCGGTGGTCGGATATGCAGCCATGGCTTTAAAGGAGAAAAATGCTGGCAACGGATGAGAAAAAGAAGGTCCTCAAATATATCCGGGAACTTCTTCAGGCCCGTTTTACCCACGGTCCTGAGCCTGAGCTGGATCTGCCCGAGGTATGGTTGAAACAAAAACTCGGGATTTTTGTGACCTTAAAAAAGAAAAGGAATCTCCGAGGCTGCATCGGACAAATCCTTGGATTAAAGCCTCTCGGGGAAAGTATCAGGCACATGGCTTTTGCCGCAGCTTTTGAAGATCCGAGATTCCCGCCTCTTTCCTTGGAAGAACTGAAGGATACGGAGATCCATGTTTCATTATTAACTCCGCCTAAGCCCGTGAGCTCTTATAAAGAGATCCGTCTTGGAACGGATGGTATTATCGTAAGCGCTGGTTGGAAAAAAGGGGTTTATCTTCCGGAAGTAGCGACGGAAACAGGATGGGATCCAAGGACCTTTTTTATGAGCTGCGCTTTGGAAAAAGCCGGTCTTGATAATGAAGAACTTGAGCGGGCTAAGATTGAGGTCTTTC
>CAYQTU010000002.1:0-83682 GCA_964420575.1 uncultured bacterium | reverse complement strand
TGACAGAGAGTCCCTTTTCGCTGTCACATCATCCAACTGCACCGCATGACTGTCCTTGTGGGAGTTATCGACAACAGGTATGGCTACAGTAGCTTCTAGTGGATGCTCTAAGTCCTTATAAGTTACTTTTTTAACGAACCTCTTCAAAGCCGTTTTACGCTGCTCTTCATTTGATTTATTCCATAATTTTCTAAGTTCGTGAGCGAAAGTATATACGCTCTCGGCATCTATTAACTGACTTTTTGCTTTTTCCCATTTTTTTTGAAAATCTTTCAGTTTTTCTTCATTCTCCGTAAACTCGATATTAATTTCTTGCATCCTCTGTCTGAAATCGCTTGCGGTTAAATTGCGCTCTTCGAAGGCTTCAAATAGAAAGGTCTTCTTTTTTTTAATTTTCTCATTTCTTTCGCTCATTCTTTGAATCTCTTCTTTTAATGATCCTTCGGAACTCTGAATATATTGATTGTGTCGATTGACCACATCCTCAACCGACATTAAATCCAGGTTGTTATAAAAATCAATAACAGCCTCGCTGACGCAAGTTTCGACGAGGTTTTTTCTTATGGGAGTTGAAGAACAAGCAAGTAACCCTTTTTGATCTCGGGTATAACATCGATAATAAGAATGTATCGTCCCATCGGGCTTTCTACAAGATTTGCCCTGCAAGCTCCCTCCGCAATTGCCACATTTTAGCTGACCGGCCAGTTTATAAACCGTGTCAAACCTTACTCTTACTTGTTTTTTTGATTTTAAAATGTCCTGCACCTTATTAAAAATTTCATTAGTCACAATGCTTTGGTGCTGACCATCCTTAATCAGCCAATCTTTTCGGGGCACGATTAGCATTTTTCGGCCTTTCACCGGCGTTGTTCTTTTACCGTACCATACTTTTCCTATATAAATTGGCGTTTGAAGAATTCTTGAAAGTGAATTGCTGGTCCAAGGCAGCCCTTGGCGGGTCCACAACTTTTTTTCATGAAGCGCATCCCTTACTTTTCTTACGCTATGCGTTTGCAGATACGTATCAAACATAAATCTGACAACATTAGCTTCGAGTTCGGAGGCATAAAGCTTTTTTTCTTCCTTGCAAATTTTTCGAGCTATCGGTCTCGCATCATCTTCATGCATGCCTTGTTTCAGTAATTTTTTTACTTCTTCATGAAAGGTTGTATATCCAAAAGGAACAACTCCGCCATTCCACTTTCCCTCTTTAGTTCTTTGATACATTGCGAAACTCACTCGATTCCGAATGTTATCTCTTTCCGATTCGGATATAAAATTGCCTGTTTTCAAAATTGGATTTTTATACCCGCCATTTTCGTTTCGCTTAATCCTAAGTCCATAATTTATGGCATAAAATTCAATATCAAACTCTTCGAATATCCCTATCCAGTGACTATTATCGCCCGAGTCCCTACTTAACCGTGAAGGTTCAGTAACAAGCACAATTCCAACTTTCCCGCCTTTGATATCCTTTAACAATCTTGTCATTTCAGGACGATCCAGATCCCCTCCAGAGAATCCGTCATCAATATATTGTTCGAATGGATTAAAACCTTGTCGTTCACAAAAATCCCCGAGCCTTTTTTTCTGAGTATTAATCGTTTCTCTTTCCCGTTGAATTTCCGTCGATACCCGGCAATAAATAGCCGTTGTTCTTGTGTTGTTCATTTATCGCAACCTCCAATGCCCAATAATAGATAAAGTCGCGAAAGGATTCGATCGTCTCACAAGAGTTTTTTGAATTTTTCTTATCATTAGATTCATTTTCAGTGGATCGCTCTCCTTCACATCTGAGCAAAACCTCGACTTTTTGGAGCTTTTTTCTTTTTTGTAATCTTGTCTTTTTGGTCTCTTGTCCCGGTCGAGAGATCTTATGATCTCCCATGTTGCCCACCCCCTTGGGAAGCGTTTTAAATGCGCCCCAAAGAGGAAATTTCTGAAGCCGGGGTTCTTCTTAGACCAATTTTCGCTTATCTTATGTGTCTATTTGATAGACACATACTATCAAAAAATTTTTGCTCCCTCAAGCTTTTTTCCTGTACTTCAATGGGATCTTATCCACATTTCGCTTCTCTAGATACTGTTTCACTTCTTTCGTAGTAGTAAACCATGTCAAGCCGATCTTGAAACCCTTGAGACGTTTTCTATCAATGGCTTTCCGTAATCCACCCCAAGTAAGACCGTATTTTTGAGCTGCCTCATGCAGTTCTATTGATCCAGAAGGAATCCTCATAACCGTCTCTCTATTCTTATCATAAAAAAGGATTTATCGTCGTATTGTACTTAGAGACGGCATTGCCTGTCATCTACTTTACAGTAGAGCCAACTTATTCTTTTGAAAAAGCAATCTGATCAATAAAAATTGTTCCCGTTTTAGGATTTGAATTCAGATCATCAAAAACAATTACGAATTCGTTGAGCGAATTCCAATCCTGAATGTGACGAATTTTATCAAACGGGATTGAAACCTTTTGCCATTGGTCCGTGATATTTCCAACAATGTAGGCTGAAGGTTTGTTGCTCTTATCCTTCAATTCGATCTTTACCCGCCTCGTGAATCCTGCTTTCGTATCCCCTTTCACATAAAACGTCAGAGAATTATAGGGAGTCGCATCCACGCCGTTCAGCTTCATCCAGAACCCGTTATATGCAGGATTCGGAGAGTCCACATCATAGTCCAAGCGAATCGAATAACCAGTACTATCACCCAATGTATCATCCGACTCAAATTTCATTTCGGATTTCTGCGTTGAGTCATCCGGATCCTTATTCCATACGCCGAAATCACCCCCGATATTATTAGGTTTGTCACCCGTATTGAAATCAGCGATAACCAATTCTTCCGCGGCCGCCATCGCTTGCGATTGAACCGCGAAGGCCGCGACCATCAAACCCGCCAAAATACCAATCGTGAATTTCTGTCTCATTTTACTTACTCCTTTCTTTGAATTACCTTTCCCGTGTTTAAATTTAGAATAGGCCTTGTTTTGTTTTTCTAAAAAATGCTGGCGATCACTCCGCCAATAGTTCCATATTTGAATTTGGCGATTATTTTTTTCAAATCCGGGTCTTCGCCGTATTGCCTCAGCGCCGTTTTAATAACCGATTCAACAAGAGCTTTCGTTGTTTCTTCGGTTATGGGAATCGTCACCTGCTGTTTATGGTGACCATTCGCTATCCTTTGATAAACTTTTTGGCCGGTTTCATCCAGAACGGTCAGTTCAAGGATCATTTTTGCTTCAATGGGATGAGTTAAAGCCCCCGCCGCAAATATGCTAAGTGACTTGATTTTCAAAATAATGACGCCTTTCATCTTTTTTCTAGTCGTGATCAATTTTATGGAATCTGTTTCATTGAGCTGGACGCGTTCCACATCGAGGCCAATTTTTTCATTGATGTAGCGAATCAAACGGTTTCCCACTAAGTCAGCGAGATCGCTTTTCTTAACAATGACGGCTGCCGCGCCGATCATTCCTATTTTTTCACTGTCTCTTTCATCTATGGTATTCGCCACCCCAACCGATAGCCTCTGATCCGAATGGAGCGAACTATCGATATCTGGTTTTCCCGGGAGCTTAGGCGCCGCACATCCGGCAACCGTGATAAAACACAGGATCAAAAAAATCATCTTTCTCATTGCTCTTTCTCCCGCTTCTCTTGGGCTTTCTGATCGAGACCGGCCTCACGGTTAACGTGATTTTGCAAGAATAGCTGCTTCCCGCGTTCAAGCTCTCTTTCGAGTTCTTCCGGTTTTGGTAATTGAAGCTGGTATTTGGAGACAAAAATCTTGTTATTGAGGCCGCCGGTCGCGTACCTGACGGTCGTATTGTTCTTGTCAGAACAGAGGATAATGCCGATCGGATCATTTTCCGCTTGCGGCAGAACGTTGTCTTTTACCCAATTGACATAGAAATTCGTTTGGCCGGCGTGGGCATGAGTGAACTTGGTAAGTTTCAGCTCCAGAACTATATAGGCCTTCAAGAGGATGTTGTAGAGCAACAAATCGATCCGGTATTCGTCGCCGTCTACGGCAAATCTTTTCTGACGAGCAACAAACGCAAAACCCCGGCCAAGTTCAAGGAGGAAATTCTCAAGATGGCGGATCAACGCATCCTCTAGATCGGATTCCGCGTAATCTTTTTTAAGCCCGAGAAAGTCTAAAACATAGGAATCTTTAACCTCATCTTCAGGTCTTGCGACAATCGGGTTCTCATTGGCTCGAGCAAGCACAATATCCTTACGTTTCGATAGAGCTGTTCTTTCATAAAGCAGCGCATTGATTTCCCGGTCGAGCTGTCGGACCGACCAATGATTCTGAACACTCAATTTTTCATAAAAAGAGCGCTTGTAAGGATCTTCTATTCGCATAAGGAGCCGGTAATGAGACCATGAAAGAGTGAAATGGGTGTTTATTTCTCTAAGAAGGTAGGGAAATTGGCTACACAGTGTGTAGCCTTTTTGGAGTGCTACCTGACTGGATGGTTTAAACCCATCTTGTCGATACACCAAATAGAACTGACGTATATTTTTAAGCTGTGGGAAGCTGAATCCATTGCCGTACTTCTTCGAAAGCTCCCCAGCGAGATTTCGTAAGGTCTCTTCCCCATAAGCGGCCCTTTCCTTGCCTCCCTGCTCAAATTCAACAATCCTCATCCCGATCATCCAATAAGTCGCAATCAGCGTCGTATTAATCTGACGAACCGCGGCTTTTCTTCCTTCCTCAATCAGTGTCGAAATCTGAGTGAAAAGCTCGCGGTATTCCGCCGATCTTTTCGCTATTTCCTCCCCCTTTTTCACGAGACTATTTTTTTCATTCATTTCCCTTGCCCTCCTTTGAGGCGCATTCAGCAGACCGCTTGGTATCGAAATACTCTCTCGCTTCTTCGTAGGATTCGATTGAACCGATATCAAACCAGGCTCCGTCAAAGTCCACGCCGTGCAGAATTTCCTTTTTGGCAAGCCACGCGAAAAAATCGCCGATCTTGTCGGGATTCAGTTTCTCGATTTCGAGGTATTCCGTAACGTACCTTTGGAATTTATTCGGAATGTAGTAGACACCGACACTTACCTGCGTTGATTTTGGATTTTCCGGTTTTTCCTGAAAATCCTTAATACGTCCCGTGTGATCGACTTCCACGACACCGTATTGCGTCGCGACGGATTTGTCTTTCACGTCATAAAGTCCGACGAAAGCGCCGTTCCTGTGCCCGGTACAGTAAAGACCAATGAAATGCGTCAACGGATAATCAAAGTAATTGTCCCCGCACAAAACAACATAACCAGCCGTGCGGTTTCGTTCGACTTGCATTCCAAGCCGCAGGTCCTGAACCGCTCCCAATCTTTTTTCCGGTTCGTACACGTTATTTTCAACGATCCGGATCGGTTTTCGAGTCAACGCGGTCCTTTTCTTTGCCCATTCCATGAAATCGACGGCAAACCTTCCATTCGTCACTAAAACGATCTTTTGAATGACCGGAGAAGCTTCCAATTTCTCGACCAAATGATCGAGGATGGTTTTATCTCCGATTTCAAGAAGCGCTTTCGGTTTGAATTGGGTCAACGGATAAAGGCGCGTTCCAAAACCGGCTGCCAGAATAATTGCGTTCATGTGTAATGCCCCCTCCTTTTAATAATTGATAAATAAGCTGTTTTATTTAACCGGTACATCGTTTGCTTTCTCCTTACCCGGAGCTTTCATATCGAGCGCCTTCGGATTGATGAATCTCGCAAGCTCCTCCTGAGAAGGTTTTTGGATTACTGGCGTCTTATTTTGCAAGATCCGGCGTCTTCCGCTGATCTTGATCCAGGCACGCATTCCGTATTTCGCGTTTGATGGGAACTCATCCAATTTGATCTCGCAAGGGACCACGTGTTTCACATTAAAAACTTTCTCGATCTCATCGGTGGTGCGAGGACCAACCTCCGTCACAACCCCGGAATAAGTCTTCCAGGGAAAAGCACGGAATCGGGCCGTGACGGTGTTTCCCGGCGCGACCTTTTCCACTTCCTTTTCAAACACAAGAACTTCAAGAAAGAAACTTCGCGGGTCCGCAAATTCCAAAACAAAATCGCCTTCCTTCAAGAGATTCCCGATCGTAATACCGGGATCCGTAAGAAGCATTCCGTCAAACGGCGCTTTAAGCTCAAGTGACTCCGCTCTTTCCTTCAAATATTTCACTTCCCCTTCAACCGACTCGATCTCTTTTAAGCGCATACTGAGTTCTTCCGCGACCTGGGTATAATCCAGCGCGGCTTTATCGAACTGAAGACGGCCGATTACTCCGTTCTCGAAAAGAATGCTCTTCCGGTCTTTGTCTTTAGCGAGAAATTCAACCTGCTTTTCAAGCCGTGTTTTATCGTGATTCAGGATCTCGAGGTTCAGTTTCCGTTCCTCGAATTTCCGGGAGAGTTCCGGATTCTCGAAACGCACGAGCAACTCTCCTTTCTTCACCGTATCCCCTTTCTTATGCAGCAGCTCCCTCAGAATCCCCGAACTCGTAAGCCCGATCCTCGCAAACCGATCGGCTTGAACAATCCCTTCTCCCTTGATGTATCCCTTGGGCCAGAAAATAAGGCCCACTCCCAGGATAAGAAGGATCAGGAAAACTCTCGTTTTCCATTTACCGCCCCCCTCCGTTTTCTCTTCAAAAAGAGCTGGCTCCTGCGTGTTTTTATTTTTGTCTTTCTCGGGTTTTTCGTTCGTCTGTGTGTCACTCATTTCTTTTGGCTCCTCCTCTTCAAATCCAGCTTCTCAATTTCGCGGGAATTGATTTTGCTGTGAAATAGACTGCAGGTATCGAAAAAATAAGACTGATGAGAATGGGCGTTATCTGCCAAACGAAGTACGGCGTGAGATTCGTGCAAAAATAAAGACCGAAGAGCCCGAACACGGTCCCGATCCATAGCGAGCGGACCGCGGTGGCGAAATCTACCGTGGCGAACGGGTTTTTCACCATGGGCCGCCAGTTCAGCTTCTTTAAAGGGATGCTCAGAATGGCGAGCGGGCTGTAGATAAAGTTATTGAGCGTGACCAAAGTCGAGATAACGAGTTCATAAAGATAATGGCGGACATCTTCCCACGTTTTCACGATCACGGCTTTATGCAGAAAAACAACCGCAAGACTGAACAGAAGGATCCATTTCAGGATCTGATTCGAGAAAAAATTCATCCAGAGCGAATCGATCCGGAAATAGATCAGTTCCCCGGTGACCAAGGAATGTGAAAAGAGCCCGAGCAACACCCAAAAAAAGAACACGATATCCGAAAGGTAAAGATAAATACCGTAGCCGGCGAGAAACCGGGAAGCGAGCGACACGTTCGGCTCAAAAATAAGGGGCACGCCTTGAAGCGTTCCCTGTGCCCAGCGGCTCGCCCTTGCCTTCGCCTCAAGGTAGTTCGAGGGCGCTTCGTCATAAGCCTCCACATCCGGACAAAACGCGACCCGGTATCCCATCTGATCCAGGCGAACGGTGTCCCAGTTATCGTGCGAAAGCAGTCCCTTGGGGAGTCGGATCTTGGAAATCGCTTCTCTCCGGGCAAGATGATGATGCCCGAAAGAGATAGTGCGCCCGAATATCGCTTGAACCGCGACGAAGTTCAGGCGCTGCGCAAACTGCGTTCCGATCCTTTCAAAGCGCGAGTACCAGGTCGTCGCGTGCGCGATCCTGACGAACGCCTGAAAGATCGCGATATCCCGGTTTTCGGGATGTTCCGCTTTCCTGAGTAGCTTAAGGAGCGTCCCCTTGGGCACCATTCCATCCGCGTCGCATATATATAGGTAGTCATACTCCGGATGCGAATGCAGAAACTCGGCGATATTCCCCTGTTTCCGCTCAACCGGATGCGCTCTTCTTCTATAAAACACGCGGCCGGGATGAAGAGCTTCGAGTTTCGCGACAAGGTTCGCTTCATAGGGCGAAAACTCCTCGGCAGAATCCGAAAGAATCCACAGATCCACGTTATGGAATTTATTGCCGGAAAACGAATAATGCATTCTCTGCGACATCCCGTAGGATTCATTGCGGATCGGATAAACCAGCGCCACTTTCGGGAACCGTTTCACGTAGTCTTCTTTCAGGATAGGCGTCTTAAGGAATGGATGCACCGCGCTTGTCAGAAAAAGATAGGCCACGTTAAAGAAGAGAAACCCGAAGCCAGCGATCCATGCCGCGCTCAAAAGAAACGTGTCTTCCGTCATAACAACGGAGGAGGCCACAAGATAAGTGGCGGCAAGCGTCAGCACGAACACTGTCCCAAGAAAAAGCCCCGTTCTTTTTCTAGGGTCCTTGAACCACCCGGGAACGGGGATCTTGATCGTCATCATTCCTCCACCTCCCCGGAGTCGAAGGGCGGAACCGGCATTTCGGTCTCGGAACCTTGCGATTCCGTTTCGAAATTCGCTTTTTTCTCAAGTTTCACGAGAAGAACGCGGTATTCGGCCACCGCCTGCACGTTTTTGATCTTCGCTTCCTCGAGCGCCATAAAGGAATCGATCAATTCTCCGGAGCCTTTTTCCCCGGCGATCAATCTTGTCTTTTCGTTTTTATAGAGTTCCTCGCGTTCGCGGATGAGCGCTTCCGTTAACCTGATCTTTTCGCGGACGGCGCGGGCCTCGTGAAACGCCTCGCGAATCCCGCGTTCGTGTTTTTTCACCTGAAGTTCGCCTTCCCATTTCATTTCCTCGATCTCATGAGATTTCGCGTTGATCTTCGAACCGAGCCTGCCGAAATCCCAGATGTTCCATTTCCCGACAAAACCAACCATCACGCGGTTTGTGTCCACGAAAACATCGCTCGCCTCGTTCCATTTCGCGGTAAGGCTTAAGTGCGGATACCGGTCGGCGGAAAGCTCCTTTTTCTCATACTCTTTTTCGCGGATCTTGAGGTCCCGGAGTTTATAGACCGGATCGCTTTTGCGGGCGCTTGTAAGATAGGAAAGCGCGTTCTCGTCAAGTTCCTGGAAATCCCCGAGAGGTTCCAGATCCAGGGATTCTCCTTCCCCGATCCCGATCGTTTCCTTAAGAACCGTAAACAGGTAATCGCAGGTTTCCTTGTGTTTGACGAGCGCTTGTTTCGCGCCCTGGAAAAGCGTCTCCATCCTGAAAAATTCGTAGCGAGGAAGAACCTCCTGCTCGACGAGTTTCTTGATCCGCTCATACTGCGTGGAAAGTTCCTTGACCTCGCCTTGCGCGATCCGGGTCAGTTCCTTTTCCGAAAGCACCTCGGCGTACAAGACCCGGACGCCGGCTTCGACATCGAGTTTGGCCTGCTCCAACCGTAATTGTTCGCTTTGAACAATCGCCTTTTGTTTCTGTTTCTGCGCCACCGCTTTCCCGCCCTGAAAAATCGGCTGCTCAATCCCCGTATCCACGTAATTCACGAAATGTTTATCGCCCGTCGCGACTGCGGACGTGATCTCGCCGGATAGTTTGGGAAAAAACTCTGCGAGGGCCCCTTTGTAAAGGGACTCCTCTTTTTGAAGCCGGGCAACCGCCCGTTTCACTTCCGCGTGGTTTTTGAGCGCTCTTGCCACGGCTTCATCGAGAGTTAAAAGGGACCCAAACTGCTCCGGCGAAAGGGCGACATCCGCCGCTGCGGCGTTGAAAGCATTCGCGGAAAACAAAACGACCGCAAAAAGCGTTACGGCGACACCCCACACGTTACCCTTTTTCATCACGAGCGATTCCTCCCTTTTAGATTCGAACATGATCTTTCACCGGTCCTTGTCTACTTTTCCGAAAGACTCTTGATCAGTTTTTCAACGTTCTCCTGAAACGTTTTCGGATTTTCAGGAATCAGGATCCCCCGTCTTCCCGGCATCATCGATTGTCCTTCCCGAGCTGTGAAATACCGGATATCCCCCCGGATTTTTCCGTCCACTTCCACTTTGGTAAAATGCAGTTCCTCACCGTCCCGCGTCTCGACCACAGCCACCTTCTTCACTTCCTTGAATCCGCCTTCGTATCTTTTCTTCATTGTTTTGTACTCCTCCTTGTTTGATTAAATTGCTTCGAGAAGCATTACCTGGATGTTGATCCCGGAATCGACCGTAATGCTCTTGTCCACTTTGACGCTTCGTAAGTCCTGCGACGCCTGATTCGTGAGATTGTCCGCGAGATTGACACGCATCTGATCTTCAAGGCTGTAGGCGTCCTGGCTTCTCCCGCCGACAAAAAGAGAAGCGCCGGCAAGCAGGGTCTCCCCAATGGCCTTGAGGACTTTCGTGTCGGTGTGTTTATCCACTTTTCCTTTAATCCCGCCCGAACCATCCTCGGAAAGAGCGATCGCCCGGATGCGAAGCTCGCGTCCATCCGGAAAGATCAAAAGATCAAATCGAACGTTCACCCGGTCCACCGATTTCACGACGTTCACTTCCCCCAGGAACCGGGAACCTTGGGGGATCAAAACTTGATTTTTGAGGCTGAAATCTTTGGTAAGCACTGCCGTCACGGGAGCGGCGACATTGAACGAAAAGATCCGCTCGCTCAAAAGTGCCGGAATCTTCGTCCCGGAAGGGATACCGAGCTTCACATCAACAGTACGTCCCTGAGAAGAGAGTTCCGGTCTTGGTTTTTCGGCCTTTTCGATGAAGACTGCCATTTCGCTCGTGAATTTGCGTTTTTGAGAAAGATTTTGGCGGGATTCGATTTGCTTAACACGCGAGGTCTTCCCTTTCGCAGAGGAATCGATCGCGCGTTCCATGGACTGGCTCGTGATAACGATCCGGTTCTCTTCCGGCTGAGGAACTGGCCTCTCGATATGTTTGGGGGACGGTTTATAGAAAAGAAGCACTGAAAGGATGAAAACTCCGGCGATTACGAATGCAACACGGAACCGTTTCTTCTCAAACAGATCCTGAACGAACCCCGCCGCTTTATTCACGCGCTTCGGTTCATCGAAAAATTCCTGTTCCGGCGGAGGCGTTAAATCGTCCGGTTTCTTTTCTGGTTTTTTCTTAAACATTTCTATCCTTTCCTTCATTTGAACCACTCGAATCCTTTGATTTCGAAATTCCGGGGTTTTGAAGAACCGGCCGCTGGCGTATCTTCCAGGAGCCGGAGCACGGGTTTTTCATCCTTCCCCATCGCGCGGTAATCGAACACAAGAACCCCGTACTCATAGCTGTCCGGATTAATGACTGAAGCGAGTTTGAGTTCGGAGGGGATTTCGATGATCCCGGATTCTTTCTTGCCGAGGAATTTCTTCTCGTAGGTCTGGATTCCCACGAAGGTTTTAAGAACGCGGTATGGTGTTTTTGAATAATTCAGGACCGAGAAACGAAGATAGAGCTTGTTTCCAACCTGGGAAAGCGAAAGCAGATTAAGCTGCACCTCGGACTCGGCCTTGGATTTTTTGAGATCAAGCGCGCGGGCACCGCTTGCCACCTTCTCCTTGATCTTCTCTTCGGAAAGCACCTCGGCCTTCTCTCCGAGTTTTTCTTCTTTTTTCCGGAACTCGGTTTGGAGTTCCTCAACCTTTTCCTGGATCTTTTCCTCAAACGCGTTATGGACGAGCGTTTCGTCATCCTGAGGAAGCCGGAAATCGAGCACAAAATCGGCAGTATCCGGAGGGCCGACCGAAACATCGAACGCAAGACGCGTGGAAGCGGTAATGATCACGAGATTCGTTTTCGCATCCAACTCATCCGTAATGGGTTTTATGAGGACCTGTTTTTCATAGACCTCGACTTTATAAAGCTCCTGGTCTCCCACGAACACCTTGAGGGCTTTTTCCGGAAGATCGATCGTAGAGACGTACCCAAGCGCGGTTTGAAGTTTGAAGGCGACCGTAGAACGCATGGTCACTTTGTAGATATTCTGCGTGCTGCGCTTGAGCTTGTTGAAATGCTGGCGATCTTTTAGCGAGTCCTGTTTTTCTTCCTGAACTGCGGGCTCATCATTTGACTGCGGGTCTTTGATCTCCGAGGCGGAAAGAGAATAAGCATGAACAAGGACGAATGCGGCAAGCACCGCAAAACTAAAGATTTGATTTGGTTTTCTCATGGATTCCCCGCTCCTTATGTAAATGGAGGGGATGAGAAACCAAGTCATCTTGAAGGGCCCGAATGGCCCCCGGGAGACCGGTACATCTCCCCTCATAGTATTGGGCCAAAACGGGGTGTTTCGGAATAGGTTTTCGTAGGTTTTGAGAAAAAAAACGAAGATTTTTAGAGTTTATTGAGGAGGATTTCGCGGTAGTCTTCGACAAGGACGCCCCAAGGCGTCTCTTTGCTTCTCGGAACCTTCTTTAAAAGCAGCTCGGCTTTAAAGAGACTCGATTCCTTATAATCCCGGTCGTTGTAATTGAGGATGGTCCGCACCCCGATCAGCGCGATTTTCACGTATTCCGGAGTATTCCGGTCGATCGATTCTTCCTTGAACTCGATATGCGTGTAAAGACCGGTATCATGGAATTTCGCGAAGAATCCGGAGTCCACAAGATCCCGGTCCGCGACTTTCCGATACCGCGTCGTCATGCGGTTCCAGGCCTCGGCGGTATCGTTTGCAAGCGTATAGGAGTTGAGTTCCCGGAATCTTTTCGTGAAAGTCTTTGAGAAATCGAAAAGCTCGAAATCGCTCGGAGCGTTATTCTGCTCAAGATCGTGAATCGCTTCGGCTCGTCCCACCTCATTTACCCGGATCACCACCGGCGGCCGTTTCGCGAGCAGAAAAGCGCCAAAGATCGTGAAAAAAAGAAGCGCGAGCAAAAAAAGACTGATGAGTTTCAGGAATTCGACTTGCGCTTCCAGATCTCCGAACACCTCATAATAACGGCGTTTCATGGTCTCGAGTCTTTCGTGGAATCGAGTTTTCATTTGTAACCGGCTCCTTGCCCGGTTGGGGTTTGAGGTTTTGAGGATGAAGGCGATTTAGGAATGATGTAACGGGTCGCTACCGCGGTAAACGCGCCCAGCGCGATGGAGCCAAGACCGCCCAGGTTCCCCCCGGAAACGAACTGGTTGGAAAGAAGCGGGACGAGCACAAAGAGCACGATAAAAAGCACGTTCGCGGCGAGGATCATCATGAAATTGCTTTCTTCCGTGAGATAGATCGCGGTCAGATTCATGACGGAGACGACTTTCATGAGAACCGCGAGAAAAATATTCCATGAGGAAATGGAGACGAGACTTTTAAGCCAGGCGTTTAGGCCCTGAGCGGTCCCTTTATAGATCCCCGCCGAGATCACGATCGGGCCGACAACATACAGGAACGACAAAAGCAGAAACCGGAGCATCATAATCGCGCCAAGGAGCGCCCCGGCAATCGCGTAGGTCACGTAATTTAGGACCGTGGCGGTAAGTCTTAGATCGAATTTCCACGCAGTTTTCCAGCTCAACGGTTGTTTGAGGAACGCTTTAATGACTTCCTGGAATTCTTCATGCGGCATGATCGCGTTCGACACAAGATCCGAGCCGTACACGATCCAGATGAAGAACCGCTCGTAAAGAATGAGAAGCCCGACGACTAAGAGGACCCGGATGAAAAGGCCCGTGTAATCGGACTTGCCTTTAAGCGCCTGAAAATTCTCATGAAGGATCGCCACGATGAAAAGGATCGAAAGCAGGATAAACCCGATCCGTGACATGGTCTGATACGGCTGCTCGAAAAGATTCGGGATCTGCAACACATTCGTGAAGAGGAACCCTTCGTTTGCGCTAAAGAAACCAGCCATAAAATAATTACGCTCCTATAAACGCCCGGGCAATACCGTCCGCGTAATCGCCGGCGTCTTCCATGAATTTGAGGCGTTCCGTTTCCACGCGTTTTTCTTCGCGCGTGACCTGAGAGATTTTTGTGGCTTCAAGTTCAAGCAGTTTCGCCATGGCTTCCTGGTTCTGTTGACTGAGCACCATGAGCTGGGACATGGCCTGCGCCTGGAGGCGCACAGCCCCTTTCGGGCTTGCGGTCACGGCCTCATCCGCGATCTGGGTTGCGGCAGTGCGCGTCGTGTCTCCCGCCTGCCGGATCTGCCGGGCGAGATCGAAGGCGTCCACCACCTGCATCTCGTCAAACGCGAGGTAGGGTTTCGCGTCCGTTTCCGGGATTTTCCCGGTGAGATCCTCCAAAGCGAAACGGATGTCTTCTGGACCGGTCGCTCCCTGCACGATCTGGATTTGAGAACCGGTAAGGCCGAGATCTCTGAAAGCGTTCTGCAAATTCGTGGTGCCCTGCCCGAGAAGATTCCGTAAAGGATCGCCGATGATGGAATTTAAAATCTCATCCAGCCCCGAATGAAACCGGAAGATCTCCATAGTTTGATTCGTGAGCTGGTTGAGATGCTCGATCGCGAGCGCAATCTGTTTCGCCCACTCGGTTTGAAGGATCGAGTTTTGAAGCTGATTGACCGCGGTGTGAATTGGATCGTTCACGATGAGCGCGTAAGATCTCGGAATCGCGGCGCTCAGTAAAAAGAGCGCCAGAAATAGAATCCTTGATGATTTCCTCATAAATTACCTCCCAAATAAAAGTAAAAATCCAAGGCTAATTATCAGAACCCCCAAAAAGAACCGGAGAAACAGTCTCCGGCGAATTCTTCCGATCCATCGTTTGTGCCGTTCCGCTACCGCCTCAGACATGATCCGCCTCGTTTGATTTCTTAACGCCGTTTGGAAACTCCCGGGAAAGCGTTTCGAGGATCTTGATCGGCGGATAATCCGGATGTTCTTTCCGGAGCCGGGTTTCCTCTGCCAAATCCAGAGCGTCCGTCGTGGCGGCCCAATACTCGAGAGCGCTTGGCTCAAGACGGGCAATGACGCTTCGATCGTCGAATTTGATAAACACTTCCGAGTACCGGCCCGGTCTCACCTCAAGCTCCCCGACCGCTTTGATCTCGTTTTCGTTCAGCCCGAAAAGCGAGAGTTTCCCGTGGCCTTCCTTGAGCCGAAGGATGTATTTAACCGGAGAGTTATTGATCATGACGCTCGCGATGGACGCCTCGAGAAAATCCGCTGGGTTTTGAGAGATCGAGCAAACCGCGGCGTTCATTTTCCGGGCGGTCCTGTAGAAGGTCTCGACAAGATCCGTCCCCTGACTGTCTTTCAGAAGCTGCCAGCATTCGTCCAAAACGAGGATCTTCTTTAGATTCAAGTTCTCGAATTTACGGCGAAGCGCGAACGGAATAATGAGCAGCAGGATCTCCTGAAGCTCGGGGTATTGCGAAATCTTCCGGAGATCGAAAACCGTGAACCGCGAATTAAAATCAAAGACCCCGCATCGGTTAAGGATCTTCCCGTACTCGCCTTCCGTGAAAAGCGTAAGTTCTTTCGCGAACTGATACGCTTTCTTGCGGTCCTCCTCATCCCCGATCTGGAAATTGCGAAGGCATTTTTCGATGTCCCCGAGAAGCGGGGCATCCTGGGCACCAATATTCCGGTAGACTTCCAGAATCGCCCGTTCAAGGATCATCTTCTCGCTTGAGGACCATTCCCGTCTCGGGGCGATCATCTGCCTGAGCAGTTCCTTCAGGAACTGAATGAAAGTCGCGTCCGCTCCTCCGTCCGGGAAAAGAACTGCCTTGGCAGGAAAAGGGTTTAACGCGTATTTTTCCGAGCATTCTACTTCGAGATAAGACCCGCCCAGAACTCCGGCCAGTTTCCGGTAACTGCCGCCCAGGTCGATCACGATCACTTCATGATCCAGAGACTCAATCAGGAAATGAAGGAGTAAGTGGTTCGTAAAAAAACTCTTTCCGCTCCCGGTCGTGCCGAGCATTACGCTGTGTTTCGCCTGAAGCTTCGAATCGAAAAGATCGAGGCGGAGCGGTTCGTTACGGTAAGTCTTGAGAAGCAGCCCGATCCGGTCCGTCCCTCGCCAGCTCGCCTGAAGCGGAAGAAGATGCGTTAGGACTTCGGAACGAACTATGAACGCGAGCGGGTTTTCATCGCCCTGAAGCGGCAAAAACGAAAGAAATAAACGGTCGTGATTCATGTGGTCCTCGATCCCCTGAGCGTCCCCGAGATCCCGGAAAGCACGAAGCGCCTGCCTGGAAGACCGGACGCTTTCTCCCAAGGTCTCGGCACGCACCATCACGGAAAACGAAACGTAAAAGAGCTTGTCCGCGCTTTGGGCAATCTCCGTCAAAAGCTCGTCCGTTTCCCCGGCTTGCGCGAGCGCGTCATGATCCTTCGCTCGGGAGTAAAAGGTTTTCGCTCTCGCGAAGTTCCCGTACCGCCGGATCTCCGATTTCTCGCGGTCCTGATCGGGAACCTCGAAAGTGACCGTAAGGAAATAATCGTTACCGAGCGAGCGCTCGAAATCTTTCATGGATTTAAGAGTCGTGGAGTCAGGCAAACGGACGAGATTCAATGCCCGGTAAAAATAGTGGTCGAGATAGAAATACTCGTACCCAAGACGCGGAGGATGAAGCGAAAGACGGCTTCTGAGGCTCGCCGGGTCAGAGTCGCTCGCTTTAAAATTGGCTTTCTCGAAGGGAACGAATTCCTTCGAATAAAACGGGTTCAGGAACTCATACAAGTACTTGGTGAGTTCTGGGTCGGAAAGCGCGCGCATATCGAAACCGAGCGTACGGAAACTTTCCTCGATCTCGGTCGTAAGCGCGTGAAGCGTTTCTCTCGATGCGGAGTATTCAAGTTCGGAGAGGCGGTGCGCTTTTTTCCCGAATGCGACGGACAGATCCGGAAGAAACGAGGAACGCGGTTTTCTCGTCTTCGGATGGATCACCACAAACAAAAAAACTTCCTTTTTCAAAAGAGGATGTTTCCGGTACGCGCCGAGTTTCGCGTCAAGAAAGGTTTTTCCAAGCGAAACTCCGCTTTGAATCGAAGAGGCGTATTGCTTGAGTGAGTCTTCATCCCCAGTCCCGGATCGGACCACGAAATGGAGAGTTGCTCCTTCCGGGAGCGCGTTTAAGAACTTTCGCATCTTTCTTTCGAAATCCTCGATCTCGGCCTCGCTTGAAAGCAGTACATCCTTTCCGCCAAACCAGAACCCGCGAGCCATGCTGCCGCTTACCCCAAGCAGAATTCCGTCCTCAATGTCATAAAGATCGATCTGACGCAGAAACGAGGGACTATTCTCCCGCTGGATGAGGTCCCGAGTTTTAGTGAGAAGACTCGTTTTCATCGGGGAAGCTCCTCTTCTTTTTCCCGGCATAAAACGTATTTCCGGGGCTTTAGCAAGAACCGGATCACAGAACCCGCCCAGTGCGGGGCCTTCCCTTTTTTGTAGAGCCGTAAAATAAAATAGGCTCCCGCCACGAGCGCGAGGTTGAGGAGAAGGTTCGCGGAGAAAACGAACACCACCAGATAAACAAGAAGCAGGATCAAAAGATCAAGGAACTCGAGCCCGAGGATCTTGTTCTTGCTTTGAATTTTCGTGAAACCTTTCAGCGTTTTCACTTCAAAACCTCCTAAAAATGCGCGATGTGCGTGATGAAATCGAGAATCGCGCGGGAAAGCAAAATGAGAGCGCCGCCGCCCGCGGCAAGCGCGCCGCGCTGCATGGCGCGCTCATCGCCAAGCGCCATCCCGACCCCGGCCACTCCGACCCCGATCACGAGCACGGCGGGACCGACCGTTCGGATCAGAAAATCACCGACACCCTCGAGAAACGATCCTAAATCCGATTCCGAGGTCGCTTCCGCGTACGCGACCTGTGCCCGGATCAACAGGAGCAATCCGAACAGGGCCAGTTTTTGAATTTTTGGACCAATACTTTTTCCATTCACGTTCTTTACCCTCCTCATAAGGTGAGGGGGGATTTGCCTTAAACCCCCTGGGGTAGCCGCGAATCGCGACGCTCACAAATAAATTTGAATGGGTGGCATCTCCCCTCATAGTATTGGGCCAAAACGACCCTGTTCGGAATAGGTCTTCGTAGGTTTCACGAATTTTCCCGAGAGAAAAAATTTTTCCGGATCCGTTTTAAAACGTCATCCACGGCCCAAACCGTCACTCCCAACCGTTCCGCGATCTCTTTATAGGAGAGCCGCTTCTCAAAGCGGAGTTCGATCACAAGCCTCTGTTTTTCCGTGAGAGCGCAGGTGTCCAGATATTGCTTGAGCCGTTCTTTCTCATAAACGCGCTTGAAGGCGTTTAAGGCCTCGGCTCTAAGAGACGAAACCCGGCGTTTCGTAACGCCGAGGCGTTTCGCGATCTCAAAGTCCGGGAGTTCTTCCACGTACGCAAGATGGAACCAGGCTTTCTGTTTCTCGGTCAAAGCCTTCTCCACTAAGTCCCTCAGTGTGTTTCGAACCTCTTCGGACCGGTTTTCCTCATCCTCCTTCCTGGCGAGTTCTTCAAAAGGACTCGGGACACAGGCGATCTTTTCTTTCACTTTCAGTTCAAAGTGAGTGAGAGTTTGGCCTTGCGTATCTTCCACACGCATGAAATCAACCGCCCTTGTTCTTGATTTGGTTCGTTCTTCTCTTTCTTCCCCAGCCTCCTCGGCAAGGTTTTGATTCTGTTCTTCGTTTTCGTTCTTTGTAGACACGGCGGTGTCCTTTCCGCCGTGCGAAGAACTGGAATGAGGAAAAAAAACGGGCAACCCGGAAAGGGGCTGCCCGTTTCAAGAAATGAGGGCCTTAAAAACGAAAAAAGATTTTTAAGGCCGCGAAGTATGCGAAGACACCATGCCCATTGGAAGGAATCCCAAGATAGGGATCGACATTGAAAAAAGAGAGAAGGTTCCTGAATGGAAAAATTCAGGCCAGGATCAGACGCCTGACAGGGTCAGGACTTAAACAGGAGTGAAGATCGAACTGAGGGGAAAAGGGATTGGAGGCACACTACAACTCTGACGCGAACAACCCTTCCGCGTTGCCGTGTCCAGACTCACACGGCCTTGAGTTATAGTCTGCATACGTCGAGACGCGCTTGCGTCTCGCCTCCAACTATAGGTGGTTCTTTATGTCATGCGTGGATGCCTCATATCACCCACCGCAAACGTCCCGAAAAAAGAAAAGACTTTTTTCAGGGTGCCCATTTGGGCAAAGGAACTGTAATGTATGAAATTCTTTTTTGCAAGGGGCGGCCGAAACATTTTTTGAGGTTGATGAGGGATGATCAAAATTGCGAGAAACACAATAGGAAAACGTGAAATTATTAGCTGATTTTGGGCAAAAAAAAGAGCGCTTTTCGGGGAGAGGGAGCAACCCCTCTCCCCGATCCCCGTCATTTCCGGAACCAACGCTCGATATCGTTTTTAATCGAGTTGATCGTATAATCCCACGATCGCACTTGCGACTGACTGGTTCGAAGCTGGCTCTGGAGTCCTTCGTTTCTTTCACGGTAAATGGGAACCGCTCCTCGCGAATTAAACTCATAATCCGTGTTGGTGGGACCGTTTCCAAGCGGAGTTGAAACGGGCGGTTCAGATCCTTTTCCGCTATTTTGATAGGACTTTAAAAGGCAGCCGCCACCCAGAACATAGAGCGTCACGCAGAGAATAAACAAACGAAGAAACATCTGAAATATCCACTGCGCGAAAAACGAAACGATCCGTTTATACCAAGCCCAAGCTTTCCGCATCTCGCCAAGAACGTAACCTCTCATTTTTATCACCTCACTTTCGATGCAATTGAAAAATCCAGGGAGGACCCCCGGCGGGGAGAATAAAAACTCCCCGCCAGAGCATGCGGCAGATCTTAGGCTTTAATCGTAACTAACTCCTCGAAACGAGCCGGGTCCATCTCGAGAATCTCACCGCCAATCGCCTCAATTCGAGACGCTTCATTTGGATCAGTTTCCGCGTGAGCAGCGTGCGTCACGGCCTGGATCAGGCCGTACTTGGAGGAATCGCCGCCGTCAATGAAACTCCGGAGGATCTCTTCTTTTTGAGTTTCCCGAAGGACATAACGGGTGACGATATTCTTGACCGCTTTCTCAGGTTCGAGAACGCGCACTTCAGCGGACTCGCGAAGAAGATCGACGAGTTTCTGAAACGTGTCCGGCGAGAAAATAGAGCGGACCATGTCCTTGATCTTCCGAAAAAGAAGCTCGTTTTCGAGACGCTGGGTTTCATCCGAGTAAAGAAACTCCTCGGAAAGTTTTTTCCCGAGATGAACCTGCTCCACCCCGAGATCCGTCACCAATCCGTTTTTGCAGACCAGACGAAGAAGCCGGGGTTTCACATAGAGTTTGCCGATCCCGGTTTCCGAATTGGCGAGGATCATCCCGGCAAGTATTTCATCGCCCGGTTTTATCTCGGCACGAATCCCGGGATGACTCACCCGCAAATACATCCGGTCTTCGGTAAGATCGCAGGATTCGACGCGGACCCCCGAAAACTTCCGGAGTTCCTCAAGAGCGGTAAAAAGCGCGTCCATGTGATCGATCACCCGGTATCTATTCGAAAGAAGCGCCCGGATGATTCCCATACCGTCATTTTTCTCCTGAAAAGTCCGCATCAGAAAATGCTTCGGCTCCCGCTCAAGCCACCAGTTCACATTGAAGGCCCAGGCGTCGGGATGCAGGAGAAGGCGATCGTAATACTTTTCCGGGATCTCCAGTTTATCCGCGATCTGACGGTGAGCGCCGCGCAGCAGGTTGAATTGAGTGGTTTCGGATAACTCCCGGAATTTTCCGGCATCCCGGAACGAAATCCCGTGCGAACCTCCGACTTGTGAAACGGCCGAAAGATCGCGGGAGTCCACCAGATAATCGAACTTCCTCAGTTTTTCGGATTCGAGTGTCTTGACCAATTCTTCGAGTTTCATGGGTTTATATCCTCCTTTAAAATGAAAAAGCGAGGCGGAAAGGCCTCGCGTTTTGGATTTGTTTTTTGATGTTCTTGATTTTCAGTGCTTGAATTTTTCAAATTTCCATCTGCCCTCTCTTAGCCATTTCCTGAATTCTTTTTGCTCACGCCGGGTATCCAAGACGGCGCAAAGAATGATCCCCGGAATGACGATGAAAAGCAGAATGATCCAATCTGTTTCATTCACGGCTGATCACCTCCTCCTTTTCCTTGATCTTTCTCACGAAGATTCGTTTGAGTTCGGAGAACGGGACATGAGCCCAGAAAATCCGGGGTTTTCCCGTGAACTCGGTAAGACGATCCGTGTAATAACTGCGATCATCGGTTTCCATAAGCACCTCATGCATACGAAGCTCCTTTCAAATGAAAAAGCGAAAGACGCCCTAAAGCGCCTTCCGCTCGTTTAAGGGATGGGTTGACTTTAACGGTCCAGTTCGAAGCCGATGCCGTAGCTGAGAACCTGTTCGCACAGGATCCGGGCATCCGCCCAATGCTGGGTCTCGCCGTCCGACTGGACCGAGAGTTTCTCTTTTAGATGATGTTTCGCAATCACAAGAAACGCGGTCACCGCGAGGTCATATGGTTTGTAGGCTGTCTTGCAGAAACTGAAGTGCCAGCCGCTGCCGCCTTCTTCGGTGGGGTGTGAATCGAACCGGGTGTGACGGTCCTCCGGAAGAATCCGCGGAAACCAGCAGGTTTCGTGGCTGCAATCCCCGGAACACGTACGTTTATCGATCGTCGCGCCGCCAAACCAATGCCCGCTTTCGACATCTTCCCGCCAAGGATTCGCAACACCCTTGGCGTTCTGAGACGGCCATGCGATCCCAAGCTCGTAAGACGCCGGATGGCCGCACTTCTCAAAACCGTTGAAACAAACGAGAGTGCCGTCAATCACGGGATCTCCTGATCCATTGCCGCCGGCAAGTGCGATCCCGAGTTTCTCAATCGCCGGCAGTAATTTCCTGAAATCCGAGACGATCCGCTCAAATATCTTCCCTTCTATTTCCCTGTCCTTGCGATACCAATAATGTGTGTATCCCATTTGATTTTTCCTCCTAGAAGAGAAAAAGCGGAACGCGCACTTTCACGCGTCCCGCTTTTCCGTAGTTTTGAAATATTGAAATGTTGCGATTACTTACGTTTTAACAAATCCTGAACCCTCCGGATTCGATCGCGAAATCCGCGAAATCTTTTACGTTTTCTTCCTTAAACGGATAGTTCGTGACCCAGGGACGTTTCTTCCCTTTGCCCCCACAGCCGTTGCAATCCCCTTTCACGAATTCGTCGTAACGTTTCCCCGTGCCCGCGCAAAGATCGCAGGGCTCATCCGGCAGTGAATCGAGGTGTTTTCTGTATTCCTCCTCGAACTCTTTCACTTCTTTTTGATCGAGCAGGAACCTGAGGCGAAGCCCGATCAAACGCGCTTTTCTTGCGGGAATAAGCGTGCCGTTATTAAAGGATCCGGCTTCGATCTCTTGAGGGGTCAGAATGTCCCGGCAATGTTTGGATACAAACCCCCATAACGGATGCCACCACCAGACGTTATTCCTGAAATATTCGCCTTTTTCTGTTTTTGGATCGTGCCCAACAATGTCAAATCCCATCGGAAACCTCCTTTAAAAATAAAAAAGAGAAGAGGCCGAAGTCGCTTCTCTTGCGTTGATTTTTTCTTTCGTTTAAATCGTGAATGCTTTTATTGGAATTTACTCCAGCGCCAGATAACGTTTGTCGCGTTCACCTCGATGTCCTTTTGCTCCAAGTACCGGCACCGCTTGGCAAGCTCAAGCGCGGCTTCCCGCCCTTTCTCCGAGAATGCAAACGAGATGTCGTAATGCTCCACATGCTTGCCGCGCCAATGAACAAATCCCTCATGGCTGATGGTCAGAAACTCGATATCGTGGAGATAGGGTTTCCGGTACTTTCCGGACGATACTTCCGCGTAAAGCTCACGGAACTTTTCCTGCCCTTTCTCGTTCAAAAATCCGTTGACCGCGTTCTCCACGAGCCAAAGATGTTCCGGAGACAGGTCATCCCCGTCCTTCGTTTTTCTTAAAATGTCGCAGGCCATATCGCATTCGTTCATGAGTGTCCTCCTTCGTAAGATTGGAATTGAAATGAAGAGATGCGTTATTGCATCCCGAGAGGGTATTGAAACGATCGGTTGGAAGCTCAGATTTCGACCGGGACTTTCACGGTCTTCGGAACCATGATCTCCTCTTCCGCGATTTTGTGAGACCGTGCGAAATCCACGAACGCTTTCACCGCGCGCTCGCAGGTCTCGTCAAAGTCCTTGATCAAAAGCACCCGCTTACGGAGATCATCGTAATTCATGGACTCGTAATCCCGATCGTCATCAACTCCTAATCCGGGCTGCGTATAAACTTCCAAAACAGGCGATTTGACGATCTCGAGAGTTCCTTGACAGCCGCTCACATGACACGGCTGTTCGGTCTCGTACCACGTCGGGATCCGGCAAACATTACACCGCGTTTTGTGGCCAGAATCCCTCTTCCCTCCACGGTAAAGGACCAGATACCCTCCGCTTCGTCCGTTTTGACCGATCTGCCACTCATAATCATGGCGGATGGCGAACTCACGAAGCACGCCGGAAAAATCTTCGAAAGCTTCTTCGATTCCAAGCATTTCGAAGCAGCGGCTTTCGGTATCCCGATCCAGACCGAGCCGGTGGATCTTGATATTCCGAGCGTAACTTGTCGCGCGGTTCCACGAATTCATCGTGGGATATCTGAAATGATTTTCGAGAAAATCAATCATTTCAGATCTCGATCTTGGAGATGGTGTTCTGCTCATAGGTTCCTCCCATAAATTTCAGTTAAAGTTCCGTTACTTCATGCGCCGAGGACGGATAAAAAATGATTTTCCCGTCTTCGACTCCGATACTGATCTTGGTTTCGTTAAGAAGCGGACTGAAACTATTACCCTCTTCATCCGAAGCAAGCCACACTTCAAAGTCTTTTTTGATGGCTCCCTGCCCGCACAACACGCCAAGAACCTCGACTAATCCTTTCACGCTAAGCGGTTTCATAAGATCGTCTCCTTAAAAATGGAAGGACGAGAATTCATTCCCGCCCGATCCGGTTAATTGCCGTGAGCTGCTTATTTTTTCTGCGGAAGTTTCAGGACTTTGCCGAATGAGCCCGAGAAATTCCCGTCCGGAGTAAGACACCAGAGCGTCGAATACTTCGAACGTTCCGGATAAGCGCCTTCTCCATCCGTGAGATAAAGAACGGCATCGGGCCGGAGTTTTTCGGCCAAATCAAAGACCGGCCGGAAACTCGTGCCGCCGCGGCCCGATACGGCTTTCGGCCGTGTTTTGTAGCGGTAAACGTTTCCGATCTCTGTGTCGCACTCAGCGACCGTGATGTCCATGCCGAGCGCTTTGATTTTCTCGATCTCGGCGAAGAAAAGCGCGAGGTCACAGTCGCTTACGCTCCCGCTCGTATCAAGCCCGATCAGGAGCTTGAGTTTCTGTTCCACTTTTTCGCCCGGGAACTCCTCGAACCTCCGGTTCGGACGTTTCCTCGAGAAAATCGAACGGACAAGCGTGGCGTGAATCAAAAATCGCTCAAGCACGCTCTTCCAATTCACGCGGGAGCCTTTCAGGAATTCCTTCAGTTCCTCGCTCATGTTCCCAGGCAAAGAACCGTAGTCCTGCGTTTCATCAAGCGAGATCTTGATGGCGCGCCTTAAAAATTCCTGCTGATACTCGGGATCTCCTTCCGAGTCTTTCCAAAGTTCGTGATCGTCAAGGAAGGATTCTCCCGCCTTCGCGATCTTTGCTGCGAGCTTCTCCGAGTTCTCGATTAATTTCTTGTAATACCATTCCGCGGTTTGGCCTTCCTCGAACCCGAAGAGTTTCGGGAAAAGCGCGATCTTCGGAAGGTTCTCGATATAGGTGTTAATGGCAAGATCGCAGGCGATATTGAAAACCCGGTGGTTCTTGCCATCGCCCCGGAAAAGATGGAGATGCAAAAGATGCAGTACCTCGTGCTCCAGACACGCGACCCGTTCGTCAAATCGGAGATGGTCCAGAAACTTCGGATTGAAATAGAGGTTGATGCGCTCTTTTATATTCACGCCAAGCGTCGGGATCTTCTCCGTCTCGATCCGGTTCATCTGCTGGATGAAATGCGCGTAAAACGGTTTTGTCTGTACCAGTGAAACGACCATTTCCTCAATCATGATGTCTTCCTCCTTTTGCGTCAAAATAGACGGTTCGATCTTTCGCGACTTGTTCGTAGCTGATATAAATCACTTTGCCACCTCCGACTTCGAGCGCCCAGTTGTCATCCCTATCCTCTCCGCAGGCATCAATCCGGCCGGCTGCGGCTTTGGGAAACGCCCGGACAACCGCCATCACGAACCGCTGGAACTCCTCGTTATAGTTTTTCCAGTTGGCAAAAAACTCAAGGGAACAGCCGTCTTTGTTTTTCTCAAGACGGATTCCGCTTTCCGCGTTCCGGAAATGACGACGAATGATGTTTTCAAGATGCTGCGTGTCTTTTTCGGAAATGCCCGGTAAATCAATGGAGCCCGTAAAATCCGTGTAATAACCCATGCGGTTTTCCTCCTTGGGTAGACAGAAAAAAGGCGGGGAAAAAAATCCCCGCCTATATTTCTGAAAAGTACGTTTAAGAGGCTTGCGCGGCCTGCGCGAGCTTCTCCGTGAATTTCTCCTGGGAATGAAGAAGCGTGTTCACTTCCGGGATCTTGACGAGTTCCTTGACGAGCGCAAACGCGAGATCGACGGGAAGTTCATCGAGAAAATCCACGAGATTCGTTTTCTCTTTCGCGCTTAACGCTTTTGCTTTCCCTTCCTTGGCGAGGATCCTTAAAAACTCGTCGCCCGTGATCCTGAGAAGATCGAGACGCGCCTTCTTCCCGGACGAGTATTTTTTAACGCGTGCTTTCACTTTCGCGTAATCCGAAAGTATTTCCTCGGCTTTGATCGGGATCTCCTGATCCTTTTTTAGGCTCTCGATAAACGCGATGGCCGCCTCCTTCCCCACAAGACCCATCGAGCATTGCAGCCAGAGCCGGTCCTCAAGACCGTTCAACATCCGGGAAAGCATCTCCCAGGACCTCGGGGATGGAAGCACTTCGAGAGGAAGCTCGTTCGAGGGGCTTCCGAGAAGATGCGTATACCGCGCGATTAAATCGAGGATCTCTCCCCGGATTTTGCCGGTGTCCTTGCCCCAGCCGATCCATTCGTTGGGTTCCGGCCGGAACTGAATGTGAAGAAACCGATCAAGAAGCGCCGGATCGAGTTCATTGACGAAATAATCGCTCCCGGAAGGATTGGAAGCGCACACGATTTTCCAGCCGTCCGGAAGACGATGGGTGTGGAGTCTCCTCTCCAAGACAAGCTGAAAGATCGCTTGCAACACGTCAAGCCGCGCACGGTTCAGCTCATCGAGGAATAGGATCCCAACCGTTCCTTCTTTCGGGAACCAGGAGGGCTTGAGCCATACGGTTCTTCCCTCCTCCTTTGAGGGAAGACCGATCAGGTCTCCAACCTCCATCTGGCCAAGCCGGAGATCCACGCATTCGTATTTCAGTTCAGAAGCGAGGGCCTGCACGATCTGGCTTTTCCCGATCCCGTGCTGACCCCAGATAAGAGGCGTGACATTCGCCTGGAAACATTGTTTCAGGATTTTCACTAAATCGACGGTATTCATAAACAGTTTTCTCCCTTGGTTTTTTGTGATGGATTTGAAATTAAGTGAAAGGACTAACGACAGAAGAAGTAATGGATCTCGTTGAAGGACGTAAAAACCTCAGCGCGGAAGAAACGGTTGTGGCCGTGCACTTGATGCGTCGCTTCAATACCCCCCTGTTTAAGCGAAATCCAGAGCCGGTGAAAAGGATAGTGATCCAGGTAATACCAGGCGAGGGCCGCGATCTTTTCACGATTCCGTGTCGGAACACGAACGGGCGTTACGGAATCCTCGACGAGTTTTCTTGGTGCTTTCGAACCGCTATACCCGGAATAAGACCCGACGATCTCATACTGTTTCTTGCTGAAAGGCTGCGAGACCCGCCATTCCGATTCTTGGGGTTGCCCCTCGGGTTTGTACGTCAATTTGCCGCCGCAGTAAGCAAGCATTCCGAGGTATTCATCGACGTTCCCAAACCGCCGCCGAATCTGCACCAAACACCCTTTTATGGTCTTTTCCTCGGTGACCATGCAGTGCTCGGCCACTTTAGTGCTATAGAGATAACAAGTTCCCTGAAAAATACAGCGGGAACAGTATTTCTCGAGCTTCCGTTCCTGATATTCCGGGAGGTGCCTCGCGATCATCCGGATTTTTCGGTTTTGTTTGATGAGTTTCGGATCAAAAGAAACACCGCCCATGTACGGTTTTAAAAAAGGAGTCCGTTCGTTGAGATCGATCGCACGGAGTTTCTTCCAGCCCGTCAAATTGATCTCAAAAGGCTTCAAATCATCCGCCGGCTGGAACGAACATCCTGAGGGTTTAACGGCCCGGTTCAGGCAATTGCCGGTAATCCCGCTCAAACGGTCCTTACAGAAATCGCAGAACTTCGGTTTCTTTTTCTCGCCGTTCATGACGATGTAAGGATCGCTCTTATCGTCGTGATATCCCCACACGCAAGAATAGCCGTGCCGGTTCCCATTCTCGACCTCCTTCCCCTGAAGATTTTTCAATGGAATCACGCAGGGTTTATCCTTCATGATCCGTACCGCGCACGAATCAGGCTTGAGGGATCTAAGGTCGCGGGGCTTCGGAAAAACATAAGTCCCATCGATCTCCGTATAAACTTTTTCCATCTTGGTTCTCCTTTGGTTTGAATGTGAATCAACGCTCGAAACTCACAATCTCATTAAATGAATGGAATTGTTTTCGAGAGATGCTTGGAGTGCCCCAGCCGTAAGGGTAATAGCTCACCTCGATGCCGCTAGGAACCGGAGTGACCGAAAGAATACGAATCGTGCGGCCCCGGTATCCCCGGTACGCGTCCTGATCTTTCGCGCAGTACTTTTCGAAAAAGTACCAGGCAAAAGTCGCTATCTTCTCACGCTCAAGCGACGGCAACGCTTCCGGAACCACGTTTCTTTCGATTCTCGTCTTTGAAACGATCGCTCTTTTGAAAGGCCGGCTTCTTTTTCGAATGAGGAATTTGTTACGGCCTACGGGTTTCGTGACCACCCACCTCGTTTTCCGCTTCTCGCCCTTCGGACGGCAGACGATCTCCTTCCCGCAATAAGCAAGCCGGTTCAAAAACTCCTCAACACTTCCGAATCTCGAATGAATTTTCCCTAAAGAGCGTTTCTCGGTTTTCTCGACCGTGACCATGCAGCGCTCTGCGATCCGCATGCTGTTCATGTAACAGCGGCCTTTGAAGATGCAGCGGGCGCAATATTTCGCCTTCTTCTTCTCAAGCTGGCCCCAAAAATCATTGCGCGCGGCGAGGGCGCGTTTGTTCCGGTTAATTATTTTCGAATCGAGATGGATGTATTCCGCGCTCCAAGGTTTCTTAAAGGGTGAGTATTGATTGACGCGCGAGGGCTTTAAATACTTCCATCCGGCAAGCGAGATATTGAATTTCCCCGGAGCCTTTGCCGGACGGAAAGAACAGCCGCCTGGTTTCGCCCCATAGTTAAAACAGTTGCCGGTGATCCCGTGCAACCGGTCCTTGCAAAGATCGCAGAATTTCGAGTTCTTGCGCTCGCCATTAATCACGAGGAATCTTTCGGGTTTCGCGGCGTAAAATCCGAAAACAGGGTCGGAATACCCGGAACTACGCTTGTCCTCCACCTGCTTTGTTTGAAGATTCTCAAGCGGAGCGATATAAATCTGGTGTCTTTTCCTTGAAACAACGCACGAATCAAGTTTCAGGGCCGCGAGATCCCCCGGATCCTGAAGCACGTAAATGCCTTTGTACTCTGTATAAAGTTTCTTCATGGGAATGTTCTCCTTTTAAAGTGAGCAGGGTCATTTTTGTTTAACGTAGCGAATGCCTTCGACGAAATACTGGTTAAGGCGGTCCCTCATCTTGTAAAAGAGATCCGCCATTTCTTTTTGGAGTTCCTCGGGTGAAATCCACACGAAATTCCAGGCCTTCGCGTTGTACTCCGAGATCACTGCGTTTTGAAACAAGACAACGACATACGTGACATCCTCATACGAGGCTTCAATGAGAATTGAAATCGGGGGGCAATGGATGTTCTTCTTGTGCAAATAATCCGCCGCTACTTTGTCCCGGATCACGCTGAAAATCGCGTAAAACTTCTCTTTCACGGCATAGAGAAGTTCCTCCCCGATAAATTCGTCGGGAACGCAGCCCTCCTGCGAATCGAGATAAAGTTTCTTGATAAGAAGTTCCCCTTCATCCTCCTTTTTCTTCGTTTCAAAAAGACCGGAGTGATATTCAAGAAGCAGTTTTTTCAGGTCCTGGTAAAGCTCCGCTTGAAGCGTTTCGCGGTTCGGATATTCCATAAACTCTCCCTCCTTTAATGAAAAAGGCAGGGACGCTTTCACGGCCCTGCCCGGTGAATTTCTAAATGAATGGTGCGGTTTATTTACGAACGTCGATTAATCCCTTAATGGCCCGTTTCAAATTCCTTTTCTCTTTCTCGAGTTCTCTAAATTCGGGATCAGTGTCATAAACACTGACGTTCGCTTTTGGAACGTTCGCGTATACCGCCTGAACGATTCCTTCCTCGATATGCACCACGATCTTTAAGACCTTATTCTTACGGTGGCTGAGCCCTCCGATACAAACACCGCAATTTAGACGCTCGCACAGACCATCAATCTTTTTTGCGCCAAGCGGCCGGACATCCTCAAAATGACCGGTTTCGGTGGATGGCCGGGCCTGAAACATTCGAAGCGCGGCAAGCACGGTGGCGAGTTCTCTTTTTCTTAGTTTCATAACTTTCTCCTTAGGTTTGATTTGAGACGACGCTTATTTTTTGCGATCGGGTCGGGAGGGATAACCGAGAATGACGGCATCGCAAATACAGCCCTCTAAATCGCAGTGCGCGGTTCTAGCCTGGTATTTCCTTCCCGTCCGCGCGTCCGTAACGTCAAAACCGGTTAATCTTCCTCTCGGGGTCCATTTCTCTTTGATCCAGAGTTTGATCCGCTTCCCGGTTTCCTGCTGAATCGGCGTGAAGATATAGGCGGTACTGCCATGAATTTTTTTGGTGAGGCGAGTGAGTTGCATAAGAGTTTCCTTTCTGTTAACGGTCATGAGCCGGCGTTAACCGAGGCTAGGGCTTCTTTGACGCGGCGGCGAGTACGTTTGTAGCCGCACTCTGAAGAGGGTTTGCAGTTTCTCGTAAGTCTTCCGAGAAAATTGACGCAGCGTAAACAGCGGGCATCGAGTTTTGCCTGCCGCTCTTCCGCCCGCTCCTTCTCGCAGCGCTTGTGATGATCGAGGAGTTCGAATTCCTCGAACACCTCCTGCTGGTTCTTGCAACGGGTAATATCCAACGTAACCGTGTACCCGCCGTTGAAATTGATCCGGCCGACATTCCTCCCCTGACAAAAATGCAGTTCGAGTTCCTGACGGTCGGAGTTATCCCTGCCGATATAACCCCCGATGAACCATTGATCGCGGTAACCTGAGATGTATCCGACCTGGCGGCCGGCGTTCTGGCTGTTCAATTCATTCACGATTTCGAGTAATTCTTTGCGTGTAAGCATCTTTAAAACCTCCTTTACCAGTCCCGTAGCCGGGCAAGTTTCAGAGCCTGCTTTTTTTCTTTTGGGTTGAATAACCTGTCAATTCGGACCGGATTTTGAACGCAAGCCCAGCACAAAAATGAGACAAGAACCCTGTGCCAAAAAAATACGGGCTTAAAAATGTTCGCGGATCTTGTCCGTCTTACGATAGAAATTTGATAACCGTTCCTTTTGATTCTTTTCTTGCAACGAATACAACGCGTCATACGACTACTCCTTTCCCGGTAGAAGACATGGGCGGGAATGAACGCGTTACTTCCCGCCCATGTTCCGATATTCATTTCACGATCACTTCCCAGCCGAAGCGCTTGAAACGCTGGATCAGATGGGCGTGTTTTAGTTCATCCTGCTTGCGAATGATGAGCCGCACAAAAATCACCTCCTCCTTGAAAAACAAAAAGGGAGAAGCGGTTTTGTTAAAACCACCTCTCCCTTAAGTTTCCGGTTGATACCGCGCGAATTAAGCGGCGTGAACGGCCGCCTTCGCAGGCTCGGCTTCCGGGCTTTTGAGGGCCTCCACCACGCCTTCCACGGAAGACTCCAGAATGGACAGGGCTTTCTTGCCATTCGGGATGAAGTTTCCTTCGTCCCCCTTGAAGGCGTACGAGATCCGCACGAAACTGTTCTTCGGACCGCGGACTTTCGAAACCTGGTACTGCTCGGTTTCGGAAATCGAGACGCTTGTCACGAGAACCGTTTCACAGTTCTTGCCTTCGGCGGGAAGGGAAAGCGCCGGAGCGGATTTCGCGGCCACAAGAGCTTCCGCGATTTCCTTGCGGAAGTCCGAGCGGACGTTCATCCCTTCCTTCGTTTTTGTGAACTCCCCGTTCTTCTTGTAATACACGTGAAGATCCAAAAAGGACGCTCCGTCCTTACCGGTCCACGAACTGACGCGGTAAATATCGTTCTCGAAACGCGGAACGTCCTTGATGATCTTGTCGCTGTGTTTGGTGCTTTCTTTCTTGGTATTCATTGTCTTTCTCCTTTTGGATTTATTGGTTTTTTGAAACATTTATGAAACTGCTGAAGCTTTTTTCTTTGCCAAAATCACCTCCTTTTTCCGGGCTGAAAATAAAAAAGAGGAGAGCGGCCGGATCGAAACCCAGTGCTCTCCCCTTGCAACTCGAACGCTTATGAAACTCTTTTAAATAGCGGTTATTTTCATTTCTCTTTTTCTAATTGATTGATGATATCAAGCGGATTTTTGATCTCCTCATGAGTTTTCTCCTTTTCTTCGGTGAGAGTTTTTATTGCACGTTTTTTCTTTGGAATCTTCTCCCCGTTGTCTTTTGAGGACGGTTCTTCCGGATAACTCGAGTACCCGAAGAAATCGAGTTTAATATGATCGGTCAACAAAGACGGGTTTTTCCAGATCAAGGCGGCCTCGCCGCGTTTAAGGCCCCGGATCAGGTCCGGCTCGATGCGGAAAGTCTGGCCTTCGCGAACGGAGCCCGCGCCGGTCAGTCCTTTTCCAAGGATTTGTTCCTGCGTCTGGTAAGTCGCGATCATGGTGCGGCGCGTCCCGGCGATTTTCACGAACTTCTCCACGGAAAAGGGATCATCCTGGCGCAAAATGACCTTGATATTGGTGTTCTCGACCACCTGCTGTTGGAAATTGGACATCCCCCGGTAAACAAGGTCCCCCAGGGATTGATGGAGAATCGTAACGGCATATCCGCTCGCCCGGCATTTATTCAGGAAATCGATGAAATTAAGCTCCAAAAAACTCGAGGCGTCATCGATAAACACCGGGAAGAAATGACGGCGGTAAGCCGTAAGATGGGACACGATATGGCTCGAAGCGGCACGGATATCCTGGATGATCATCCGGCCGAGACGCCGCGAAGTATCCGCGTATTTCTGAAGATCGAGCGCGAAATAGCAGATTTGGTTATTCTCGTAAAGCGAAAGCAGATCGATATCGGGATCATCCGTATCCAGAAGGTCCGAGAACTCGCTCCTTGAGGTGAGGAAAAGATCGGATATTAACCCGGCCAGAAACTTGTGATTGTCCTTGAAACCCGTGACCATTTTTCCAATGTCTTCCTTCAGGACCGGGCTCCTGGTTTCATCCGAGAGTTTTTGTAAGGCTTGCAGGTCCGTTAAATAGCCGTGAAGCTCGCGAAACCGGGGTTTCCGGCCTGCGGAAGCGATGGCGTTAAGAAGCGTGAGCGCAGCTTGTTCCGCCATGCGCCGGTAAAACTCCTCGCTCCAGGACATGCTGTTGACGAGCTTGTCTTTCAGTTCCGTGGGGTTCCCGCGGTAAAGCGGGTTATAAGTATTCGATTTTTGGGGATGGCTTAACGAGAAGAAGTAAAAGTCATCCTCGCGCTTCTGTTTATGGACGATGTAACGGATCTTGTCCCTGAGTTCCAGGTCCCCTTTTCCGTCAATGATGATCGCGCCTTTCCCATGCGAGATGTCATGGGCGAGCATCGGAAGAAGCACGGACTCCGTTTTTCCGGTGCCGGTGCTTCCCACCACCTCGCAGTGCATCAGGCGCTGGTCGTTGGTGAGATAAAGAGGTTTCTCCTGGTTCAGGCCGTACCCCAGATAAACCTTGTGATAATCGGATTTCATGCGGAAAGACCGCATCCGTTCCGGAGACGGGTCTCGTTTGACTGGATCCTGTTTGAAAAATCGTGCTTCCTGATTCAAATAAGCAAAGCACAGGAAAACGGGGAGAGTGATGACGAGATAAAGCAGGAAAAAGAACCCGAATTTCACGCCCGCAGCCCAGCCGGGATCGACCCGCCTGCTTTGAAAGAGAAGGTCGAGCAGATCGAAAAGAGCGCCGAGCCTTAAAACACAAAACAGCGAAAACGAGACAAGTATCCCAGGGATCAGTCTTTGAAGCGATGGACGCTTAAGGCTCGTCAAAAGATTCAGAATGCTCTTCGAAATCCCGAAAGGGATCCCCACAAAAATCCCGCCGATCATACGGACGAGGAACGGTTCTCTTTTAACAGGAGGTTTTTGCATCGCGCCCCCTAAAAGAGCCGGCTCAGCTTGAAACTGGCCCGTTTATTTTCAAAAAGCGTGTCTTCCCTGTCATTCAGCAGCTCCTGATACGTTGTGATCCAGATCTTCTGGGCGTTATAGCGCATTCCGTGAACGAGCCAGTCCTTGGTATCCCCGTCGATAATCATGAGAAGCAGGAGATAGATCTTGTGATCGCTGTAATAATCAAAAACTTCCTGATAGCGTTTCATGCTCTTCGTCAGATGATTTTCGAACTCGATTGCGAGCTTTTTCCCGCGAATATTCAAAACACCGTCCGGGACGCGAAAGAAATGATCGCGTTCCCTTAACACCCTTTCGGGGGTCCAGTCACTCAGGCCAAACTCCCGGAAGAAAATCCTTACGCTTGCGACTTTCAAATCATGGTCGATGGAGCGATCGAAATACGGGGTGGGCTCATAAAGTCGGATATCGGAATCGAGATTTCGAGTTTTCAGGATCTCCAGGGATTTTTCGGTCGCGAAATAGATGTTCAGATTCTTTCGGCCGGAATAACCTTTCGAAAGATACCCTGAATTAATGAGCCGCTCGATCCGCCGGTAACAGGCTTTAGCCGACTCCGAACGCTCTTTCCAGAACGCTTCCCGGATCTGGCCGTAGGCCAAATACCGGTGTTCGTGGATCAATTTAAAAATCGCGATGTCTCGATCCGTTAACTCAATCGGGGTGATAATCTTTGACTCATCGTCAGAATCGTCGATTGCGGTACTTTCGCTATCGGGCGGTTGATTCATTAGAAGCTCCTCCTTGTGAAATGGCCCGCCAAGGAGAAGCTTACCGCCGCAAGGGGGAAGATTTGCTCTCTTCCCCCTTTTACCCTGCGATCAAGATTACCGCGAAAAACTTCGGGCCGTTGATAACGTCTGATTCAAACGGCTCCAGAGATCGCTCAAAAGCAAGCGCCGCTCTTGCGCGATTCGGTAATCCTCCACAGGTCTCACGGTCGCCGCAGCCATAACGGATGGCTGCTGCGCCACAACAACCTGCGGACGATAGGGTTGGGCTTTCCGGGTGCTCGGCAGCACCGGAAGCGCAATCTCCCGGGACTGCTTCGGTGTTTCTTCTTTCCACATCTCCTGCCAGGATGCCCACGCAAAATTGGAACCACGGTTCATCAAAGCGCAAGAGGTTATGGCCACAAAAAGCACAAAACCAAGACTTACGCCAGCACCGAATAACCTTCCCAATCTTGCCAAAAAACTTCCGGAAACGGTCTTTTGCGAGTTCACGGAAATTGCACAGTCACGTCGTCTGATGTCCAGTTCTCGTTTCATTGTCGTTCTCCTTTTCTATGTCTATGGCTTTAAGGCCAAAAAAGTAGCACCAGGTTTAAGACTGGTCGTTTTGATTTATAGGTTCTCTCATAGTATTGGGCCAAAACAGGGGGGTTCGGAATAGGTTTTCGTAGGTTTTGAGAAATATTTTTTCTGTTTTTTAAAAATAGAGGTTGGAAAAGGAGTTTTTCTTTGAATTCGCACCCGGCATGCCGGCTTAGAAGCGTTCGACTACGGTCCCGAGGCAAAATAAATATGACGAGGGAGCGTAGTCGAACGGTTCGTACACCTGAAAAAGCGTGTAGAGGCGGCCAAAAGGCGGCATGCCCGGGTGCGGAAGCCGGATGGCTTGGAAAAAATTAACGGTTAGCGGATTAAGGGGTTGACCGAGCGCGACTAAGCCATCAACCGATGATCGTGGCAGGAGCGCAGGAGATGGACGATGGATCGTGAGGAGGAAGCGGGGCCCTCAAATGAAAACTACGGCTTTTGTACCATTCGATTTTGCAAACGGAACAGAATTTTTTCACGAGAGGGATACGCACGTGATATTCGCTTTTGCAGAAATCACACCAATACACATAAATAATCTCGCCCATGTTGCTCGATGCGAATGCCGTGCCCTGGAATATGACGTCCCTTTCGCATTCACCGCAAACCATCCTGCGGGGAGCGTGCTTCCAGTAAGCCTGGGATTTCTCATAAAGCACCTGCGAGCAGTTCGGGTTCGCGCAACGCTCCAATCCAAAACCGCCTTTCAGCTCTTGTTTTCGTATTGAGTTTTCTATCCTTGCATCCGCGGTCATTCACGGATACCTCCTCGGAATCTCCAGGTAGTCCCGCAACGCAATTCACTTACGGTGACACCTTCCGGCTTGACGCCAATAACTCCTGTTAAAATTTTATAGAACAAGACACTTTGAAAAAACTGCTATGCCGTTTGCCTGGGAACCAGTTCCGCGTCGTATCGCTTCTGGATTGGTTTATGCTCCGGGAACTGGATCCGGTCAATCAATGAATCCACAGCGTCAGAGCCCATCTGATGAAGCGGCTGACGCATCGTCGTAAGCGACGGAGAAATGCATCGGCCCCGGTCAATATCGTCAAAACCCATGAGAGCGATCTTCTCAGGGCACCAGAGTTTCGCCTCTTTTAAGGCCTTTAGCGCGCCTAAGGCCATCTCGTCATTCGTGCAAATAATGGCCTCGGGAAGATTTCCCGTCTGAATCCATTTTTTCATCACGGTATAAGCGTCCGATTCTTTATAAGTCGGACATTCCCGGATCCAGGACTGTTTCTTTAAAAGAGAGTATTCCTTTAAAGCGGCAAGAAACCCTTTGTGTTTTTCCTGAATATCCATGGAGGGAAGCATCTCGGATTCACCTCCGTTTTGGAAAAGAAGTTCAGACGGAGCTTTGATCAGACCGATTTTCGAATACCCTTTGCTCACGAGATATGAAACGGCGGTTTTCATGCCGGTCCGAACGTCTGTATAAAGAATATTGGTTTTAAGTTCTTCAGTATAATCATTGAAAATAATAAGAGGCAGATCGACCGGGCTTTTCCCAACGAGCCGCACAAGCGAGGGTTCCATTCTCCAGGTGATGATAAGAAGACCGTCCACCCCCTGCTCATAAAGGATTTCTTCCAGCCTTTCATAAGGACGATTCGCGTAATGAAAGAACTTGATCGCATGCCCCGTCTGAAATACCCGATCCACGATCCCGCCCAGGATTCCCATGTGATAGCCGGATTTCATGATCTCTTTGGACAGAGAGGTTAATAACCCGAAGGTGTATTTTTCCCGGGCGTTTCGCTTCCTCGCGAAAGGACTCGGCGCATACGCGAGTTTCTGGATTGCAAGCTCAATCCTCGCCCGCGTTTCGGGACTTAGTTCCATTCGCTTCCGGGTGTTCAGGAAGCGGGTTACGCTCATCGTTGAAACGCCAGCCTCGCGGGCCACGTCTTTCATCGATGGTCTTTTTTTCGGGCTTTGAAATCTCGATTCTTCGCTCATATCAATCCTCGCTGACTTAGTAACGATAAATAAAAAGTAACGTGTTTATTACGTATTTTCAACGGATTATAGTCCTTGATGTGATCCCGCAAACCTTCCTGCAACATGAAGGATTATAGTCCGTGGACATAAATAAAACATTCGCTCACCATACACGCTATGAAAAGAAGGAACGTGGGTGAAGAAGAAAGAAAGTTTGGAAGCACCGTCCGGAAGCTACGAATCGAGAAACGATTCAGCCAGGAGGCGTTCGCCGATCATGTAGGTGTGGACCGCAGTTATCAAGGGAGAATAGAACGAGGCGAGGCGTCGGTCACCTTGCATAAAATCGGACTGATCGCGAAAAGCCTTGGCCTTTTGAAATGGGAATTACTAAAAAAGATGGAAGAAGAAGGTTAAACCCCGTCGAGATCAGTGATGAATTCATCAATTTTCGAACCCGAAAAATGAACTTATTCATCGAAATAAGCATCCGCCTTTCCCCTCCCGGCTCTTGTAATTTTTAGCGTTCTGCATTGAGGACGATCTTTTGAACTATCTTGCCGTGTTTACAAGTTCCGCGCGCTCATTTCAAAGCCAGCGCTTGTATATAAATCTCCCCACTTAAATCGTCTCCCACTGCCGAATTCTCAAAGACAAAGGAGATTTCATCCAGCCTCTTCGGATACGAGGGACAAGAAAGGCTCGCAGTGGTCCAGTCTTTCGTTATTGGAAAATGTCCGAATTGAATCAGCTCGCCTTTCCATTTGAGATCCACTTTTATGGTTTTTGGAATCCCGAGTCTTTCATTGCCTTTTATTGTAAAAAGAAGATTCTCAAAAGGTTCGATGCCAATTTCCGTCATCCGAAGTGAGATCCCCGAGAAAGAATACCGCTCACTGACGTCATAGAGCACACACAGTGTTTTATTGCTTTGATTTCCAACGATTTCAAACTCGGCCTTCGCTTTTCCCTCGCCCTTAAAAGATACGATCTCCCGTTCAAGGCCAAGGATATAGATCACAAAGGACGCTTGGATTCTTTTCGTGCGTTTTCCCGTAACCGATAGCGCCTGAAACGAAGGATGGCGTTCTTCATCCTTCAAAAGTTTTTCCGCTTTCTCGCGCCAAAGACAGTTTTTCAAATAATCCTGGAAATAATCGGAAGTCCTTTTCTTTCCATCCATAGCGTTCAGGAAATTCCCAAGCGCCAAACATTCCATTCCTTTATCAAGGCTCAGAATGTTTCGGTTAATTACGCCGGTCTTGGGATCGAGGGAATCGACAAACCCGAAATTCCGGTTAAAGCTATCGGGATTCAGCTCTTCCATCTTCCTCAAATTTTCTATGGCAGCAGCGGTATCGTATTTAAGCGCAAGAAAAGTCGAGTACGGTGTAACGAACTCGCCGGGGAACTGGCTGTAAGCAATGTCTCTTACTCCCGCCATCTCGTAACGATCCTCTCCCGGCACTTCCCCATTTGAGATCCCCCAAATCCCGGATTCCGAGATTCGTTTCCCGTAATCCTGATGGATTTTGATTAAATTAAGCGCATTCGAAAGAAACGCTTTCGGCGCAATTCTATCTCCCCCAATCAGTTCATCCGCAAAGAGTCCTTCAAAGAGATTGCCGCCCCAAGGAGCCACGACTGGAATAATTTCTCCTTCCGTGGTTTTGTAAGTACGTACAAGCCTAGATTGTTTTTTCCACGCGGATTCCGGAACATGGTCCTTCAAAACCGAAAGCAGAACCATCATTCGCGCTTCTGTATTAAAAACCGAGTAATCGGAGGGAGTGAACTGCTCCTTCCGTGCGTCAAACCCCACGCTTATCATTTGATTTCCCGGCCGGCTCGGGTTCTTATCAAAAAAGAAACGGTAGTCCCTGTTTACAAGCAGTTTATGTATTTTTTTCGCGAGAGTCGAGTTCTTGAAATATTCCGCGACGATCATAAGCGCAATATCGAGGTTGCCGTTATCTACCGACGAGATAAAACGGTTATACGTCACGACAGGCACCGTCTCGCTTTTCCCGTTTAGGTAATACCAGTTGTAATGAAATCCTTCGAACGTTTCCAAAAGCCTGAGCATCCCAAACATCCGAAGCGCGTGTTCGTATGTCTTTACCCAACTGATAAAGCCTCTTTCGCAAGCGAGCAATACATACAAGAATCCAAGCGCGATATTGGTGGGAGAGGTTTTGCTGCGATACGGATTTTTATAATCCCATTCGAGATTCCCGCCCGTAACGGACGCAATATCCACCGGGAATTCCGTGACCGGATCGATGAGTTTCGCAAACCCTTCAAAAGCCGCTTTCTCGATAACGTTTAAATAGATCTTATCTTCCTCAGAAATACCATTCTCCGGTTTCTTCTTCTCCATGGTAATCATGTCATCCCTTTCCTATGCCATTGTCGCCAGAAGCTTATTGACCCGGTCCAGCTCCGCGACAAACTCAAGGCCAAGCGCGCTCCGGTTCTCGGAACTGAAATGAACCGGGGCCATGAACGAGCTTTCCCCGAGTTCGTGAAGCAACCGGACGACGACGGCTTTCAGAGCCTCCGAAATCCTGGAACGAAGCGTTTTATGAAGCAGCGCCGTAAGGAACAGCTTTCTGCCGTCGATTACTTCGCTTGGCCGCGGGTTCTCCACCAGAATGTCGAGACTGTCTTTCCAAAGCGCCTGGTTTTTCTCAGAACCGATCTTAAGCGCTGTTTTCTCGAGGAAATTTCCAAGACCTTTAAACGCGCGGTGGCGGACGGGCACATTCTCGATCCGGATCAGGCTCTGAAGTTCCGGCGTGATTCCAAACGCGCGCCGAATCTCTTCCTCGCGAAGTTCGGGATTCAGATTGATCACACGGATCTGTATCCGCCCCAAAAGCTCGTCCGGAAGTTTCCGCTCAAGAGACTTAATGGCTTCCACGAATCCCCAGCCGGAAAGAGAAAGTCGCCCGTGTTCTTTCCGGATCAATGTCTCGGCATCGATATCAAGGGCAATCGGAGCGGCTTTCAAAAGAACACGGATAAATTCGTCGGAACGAGTACTGTTAAAGGAAGAATAAATGGAACGCCCGGACGGGATTTGAGGAACCGGCTGATGATGGTTCGGTTCCCGCTTCGATGGCACGGGCGTCTTGCTTTTTATCTCCTCGACCGCGAGCCGAGCCGCGTCTTTTAATGCGGCGGCCTGGGCAACATGGTTTATGGGGTTCACGGCCCGCGCGCTTCCAATCGCGCCAAGCGCTTGGATTGCGCCCAGTTGCACAGATACGCTCGGGAAATTGAGAGCCTCGATCAAAGGACCCACAGCAGGCTCCCCGATCCGCGAAAGCTCACGAATGGCCGCTTTTCTTTCATGAAGAGCTTTTATAGCGGCCGGTGTCGTTTGCAACCTGAGTTCGGAACGGCTCCCTACCGGAACAAGCGGCGCGATTTCGTCGGGAACAAGCTCGTCGGGAGTGGGTTCAAACGTATCTTCTCCGTCTCCCGCCGTGCTCAGGATCAGGTCCGGGTACGCGTTAAACTCATTAAAACGCATTCCTCCAGGAAGGCCGGGATTAATGGATTCCTCATAGAACGGCGCTTCCGAACCAATGGGAAGTGCGAAGGATTTCTGGTTCGGAGAGGCTTGCTCCGACATATAAAGCGCGAGTTTATTCTCGGGTTTCTCAGGACCGAATCCTGTGTATTTATCGATCTGAAGAATGGAAGCGACTTCCGGATTCCTGACAAGATCCTCCGGCAGAAACTCATCCAAAGGTTTTATGAATATTGCAATCCCTTGATTCCTCCCGGCTTCAGAGAGAGCGCTGCTAAACGCTTCTCTCACCCCCGGCGTAAGCGGAAGCGGAGGAAGAGACATCCCTTGAGCGAACGGCAGCTCGTTCATCCGCGGCATCACGGCGGGAAACTCGTTTTCACCGGCGTTCCCAAATGGGAACCCAGCGGGTGGCTGCGGAACATTGCCCGGCCGGCCTGGAACCTGTCCCGGTCCCGGCATGGACGGAAGCATCCGGCCCCGGTAATAAGCAACCACCTTTATTTTCTGCGAATCACGCGCCTCAAGATTGAATTCGTAAACCGCGCGCAGAAGATTTTCGTACAAATCGGGTCTTTGAAACTCGCGCGGGAGAAAGACCGGGAAACGGGTCGCGAGAATTTTCGAAAGTTTCTCGGAGCTTTGCCCGGTCCGCAAAAATTCATCGATTAAGCGCTGGCTTTCGGGCGGCAAATCGATATAAAGCGTCCCGAGTTTCCCTTCCGCGGAAAGACCTTCGACGATCTTCCTGAGGTCCTTCAAAATCCAAGGGGTCGGAGCGTTCGTGTTGAAAAGAAGAACGCGTTTCCCATCCTCGATCTTTCGATCTAAAAATTGAAGGAGGTCTTCTTCTTTGTTCTCATGAACGTAGGCGCTCATCTCAAAAAGAGTCTTGAGACTTTCCGGGCTCACCACATTCTGATAACTGTCCTGGGTATAACGAAACGCATCGTGAGAAACGGGCGGAACGGGATTTAGAGTATCCTCTTGAGAAACGTTCCCTGAGAACCTACGGGCAAGCGCCCATGCGTTCCTGAGAAGCGCGGTATAAGTCGTCCCGACACCGTCCGAGCTTTTTGAACCAAGCAACCGGGCAAATGCGCGGGCCCGGACATGCGCGTTCGTTCTATTCGCCACGCCGCCGATCAAACCGAGGTCCGCTCGTTCCTCATTCGGAATCCGGGCCTCCCACGCTTCGGCGTTTCGGATTTCCTGATCGATCTTGATCTCAAGATCGATGTCAGCCTGATATTTCCTTGGATTTTGGGCGCTGACAACCTTAAAAGCTTGATAAAGCTCGTGCGCGATGATTTCAAGGCGTTCTTTTTCACCGGCAAGTTCGTAAATACCATTTCCAACATAAATTGTGACATCGAAACCATCCGCGTCTTCCTTCGGAGCGACGTTGAATGATGCGAACACATCACGCCCCGGTTTTCCGAGATACACGCCAAGACCCATGGGAGGCGCTCTTTCTCCCCTTGGGGTTTTGGGACGAACCACGACAAGCTTAAAATCCGAATCTTGAATAAACGAGAGTAGCGACTCCGGCACAAGTTCGTAATAAGTGGTCAGGTCAAATCGTAGTCTTTCGATCTCGGGTTTGATGTTCCGTGACGCGGATTTGGAGCCTTCCTCAAGAGCCACGTCAAGAAGCTTCCGGTCCTCCAGCTTTAACTGGAACCCGGATGCCGAGAAATTAACGTTGTCGTCCAGTTCCGCCTGTAACGCCGCTTCAAGATCGCTCGCCCAATCCTCATTCAGTGTTTTCGTGAAAAGGGTTCTTTTCTTCCATGCTTCTCCCTCTTTGTAATACCTGACAAGAGAAATACCCTTTGGGCTCGCGACAAGCTGGAAGCCTTCGACATTGGAACGGATTATCTCGTTTTCTTCTTCGGAGTGAAGCGCGGGCTCTCCTCCGGGGTTCGTGTGCCACCCAAGAATGAATTTCGCGGTCGGGAACCTTGAACGGCTCACGTCATAATGATTCGAAAGTGGCAATGAGATATTTTCCTTCGAATCAAGACCTTGGTCTCCGCCCGGATGGACAAAGAACGCGCCACGGGAATCGTCCACGATGAAGCCTTTCTTCGTAAAAGGCATTACTTTCATCTCACCCGATTCCTCGAAAATAGCTCCGCCTTCTTCAACGTGCGTTTCAAGAATTCCGGGTTTAATGGGCGGAAGCATCAAGAATCTGATGACAGGAATCCTCTTTCCGCCGCGTTCCACAGCAATGACTGAAAGATTGAGAGTTCCGGATTGCTGGCGAACACCGCTTCCTATCTCAAATAAGGGATAACTCTCGGTTCTGCCATTCGCTTTCTCGTAAAGTCTCCATTCATTGGCCGTTTCATCAAAAGCGATCCACCGTACTCCGGCTCCCGGTGCTTTCACGACGAATTCCATGCCGCGAGGGACAATGTTCCCGTACGAGAACATGACGCTTTCTCTTATCTGCTGAACAAGACCTTTAATATTCTGGGTTCCTTTAACGGGCTGTTCTGGAGTGGATGGAGTGACTTTTGGCGGTTCAACTTGAGTTGGAGGCGGCACTTCCTCCGCTTCCCAGACTTTCTTCGCTTCGGGGTTCCCAATAGATTCCACATAAGGATGACCTTCGTACCCGAGCGCTTTTAACGCACTCCAGCCGCCGATCTTCGCTTCCCCGGTTACGCGCTTATCAAATTCATCTTGGTTAGCGCCATAGAAATGATGTTTGAGCGCGCTGAAATTGGAAACGAAGCTCGAGAGCCAAAGCTCCTGGAACCCGGCTTTTGAGGAGTATTCGGACAGCGCACGAATCACCGCGTCCGCCAACGTGATCGCGTCCTTCTCACTTACGATCGGGAACTTGCTCTGCGATAAATCAAAAGGAATGAAAAGAGGAGAAGCGCTCTGCCACGGAATCTGCATCGCATCGATTACGAGCACTGGTTTATTTTTCTCGCGGATCGCCATCACGTAGACATTCCCGACCCACTCGCCGTTCCTCAAGATCTTGAAGTTAAAGAAACCGGGATCGACGATGTGGCTTGCGGTAGCGGTCAGGAATGAGCCTGTCACATAACCGGGACCGCAGTTCGTGCAGTCCCCGGACATGAATCCGCGAAGAAGATATTCCGCGTCCCTTTTGGAAAGTTCGAGAGAATAGCCTTCGGAATCGCCCGGAATATTAAAACGGATCCATTCCCCCGGTTTATCGAAATCGGATTTTACCCCGAGTTTTTCCGCTTCCTTCTTAAACTCTCGATAGAACGGTTGTTTTTGAAGCCAGACATAAAGAGAACGGTAAAGCACGAGATTTTTTATGATGCGTCTGAAAAATGGGCTCCGGCTCCACGCGTTAGCGAGTTCATTCGCGACAGAACTTACCGTGAGTTGAAAGGAAGTTTGATGCTGCCCCGGAAAATGACGCCCGAGAAGCTGCCATAAACTTTCGGGAAGTTCCGAAAGAAGGGCTTCGAGGCTCTCCCGCCCTTCCAGCACGGAATCGGTAGTTCCGGTCGCTTTTGAAGTTTTCTGGGCCTGTCGTAAAGCTTCCTCTAAAACATTTTTCTCCTGCTGTGCATGCGTGAGATCCGCTTCAAGCTGCTCGCGCTCGGCCTCGGCTTGGGATTTCCCGGCCTCGGCCTGTCTTGTCTTCGCTTTCTCAGTCTCAACCTCAGACGTAAGACCCGCGATTTTTGTCTCGCGGTCCGCGATATCACGAACAGTCTGTTTCAAACGTTCCCCGACTGTCTTAAGACCCTGAGCCGTATCACTTGCTTTTCTTTGTTCCTCAGCAAGCGCCTGCTCGGCCTTGGTTCTTTCGGCTTGCTCGGCCTCTAATTTTCTCCGGGCTTCCTCAATCTCCCGGTTTTTCTCTTCAATGGATTTCGCTTCCCCAAGCAGCCGGACTTTTTCCTCTTCTAAAGCGGCGGCCTCCCGCTTTTTAGCTTCGATGTCACCCAGAAGCGATGCGATGTTTCCTCTTAAAGTTTCGAGGTCGCTCTGAAGCTTTGCCGTCTCCGCCTTGACTTGGGTAAGCTCCGCGGCTTTTGCCGCGATTTCAGAGTCCGTTTTTTCCGAGTCTTGAATTTGCTCCGTTTTCTTCGAATCGAGTTTTAAAAGTTCCGCGTTTATCTCTTTTAAGGAAGCGGCCTTTACTTCAAGCTCTCTTTCAGCCTCGGCGATTTGACGAAGTAGCGCTTCTCTTTTCCGCTCCTGCTCCTTCAGATCGGATAATTTCGTTTCCATCGCCTGCGCCGCTTCCTGTGCTTTTGAAAGTTCGGCCTGAATGGTTGCTAGGTTACCGCGCTCCTCCCGGCTAAGCGCGAGAACACGCTCATACTCGGCTTTTGCGTCCTCGTACTGTTTTCGGATCCCTGAAAGCTCGGCTTCGGCAGCGGATACCTCGGACTGCATCGTGCCAAGCTCCTCAGTCGATTTCGAAAGCGTTTCTTTTCTCCGTTCGAGCGCCTCGGTTTCGGTTCGAAGACCTGCCGCTTTTTCTTCCAAGGCCGCGATTTCCCTGCCACGAGCCGCTAACGTCTCATCGAGGGCCTGAAGAGATCTTTGTTTTTCGGTCAGAGCTTGATCGGCTTTTGAAAGCTCATCGTTTTTCGCGGAAAGTTTCCGGTCTTTTTCTTCGGTCTTTCGCGAAATTTCTTCGAGTTGCTTCGTTTTTCTCGCTAAATCCGAAGCTCTGCGTTTCGCGGATTTGAGTTTCGAAAGGATTTCAGTCAGCTCGGTTCTCGCTTGTTCCTGGTCCGCTTGGAGCGCTTTAAGCCGGGACTCCTGGCTGGCGAGTTCCCGGGCGAGAGTCTCCCCTTGGGATCTCTTGACTTCCAGATCACGTTCGGCCTGCGTGGTTTTTTCGCTAAGAGCGGCAAGGGTTTCTTCCTCTCCCCGGATCCGCGCGCTTAATTCCTCCACGGTTTTAAGCAGGTCATTGCGTTTCTTTTCCTGGGTAGTGAAATCCCGCGTCTTTTGCTCTAAACGCTCGAGTTCTTCACGGGCCTTATCAGTCTGAGATTTCAGAGCGGTTAATTTCCTGGATTCCTCGGCCAAGGCCTGGGAGATTTCCTCCGCTTTAGCGTGATCATCTGTCGCTTGAACCGCAGCCTCGCGAGCAATATCCGCTTCCTTAAGCGCTTCGATTTCTCCGCTGATTTTTTGTTTCAGAGCGTCAAGTTCCGTTCTTTCCTTCGAACCGTCTTTGTATTTGGCGACTTCCGCTTCGAGCTTGGCGAGGCCTTCGTCAATCGCGCTTGCTGAAGACGCAAGCTCGGCTTCCAGCCGGTCAAGGTCTGAGGGTTCCACAGCAGTTTCTACCGCTTCCTTGGCTTTCCGGGCAATCCCGAGAATATCGCTTCCGATTCTTTCAATCTTCTGGATGGAGGCCTTAAATAACGATTCCCGTTTCTTGGCAAGGATCGCTTTGATGAAAGCGGCACCCGCTCCCAACACTCCCGCTGTTCCCGCGCTTTGAGCAACTGCGGCCGCAGGCTCCGGAGTTTCGGGCTCTGGAGGCTCCGGCACGCTCACCGGACTTAAATCTTCTGGAGCTTCCGCTTTCACCGGCGCTTCTACAACAACGGTTTCAGAAGGAATTGGTGTACTAGGTTCGGATAACGAAACCTCCGCTCCCGGAGAATAAACAGCCAAAACATACGGCGTCTTCTGCCAATTAAAATCATAAATCACTTTTGCGCCCGAGAATTCGGAAGCGTTCTTTGCTTTCGTCGCGATCCGGATAGACGGAGTGGGATGGTCCTTAATCGTAAGATCGAATATCTTCATGCCCTGGTCCACATACCCGTGCTTGTGGATTTCCTGTGCATAAAGGGTTCCGAAGGACGGGATCACGTGAAGTTTAGGATCGGGCGGCTCCCCGAACTTGGTGAAAATATCCCGAAGATCCACCTCCCCAGTTGAATCCGTGGCCGTCATAAGCGCAGTATCCACAAGATTCAGCTCTTCGGTATAGGGATGGAACTTCCCGCCTCTTGGATTGATTTCCAGAATGAAATTCCGGCGGCCGTCGGGACGAACGATGATGAATTTATAAATGCGTTCCGTTTTTGTCTCGTCATGGATTCTTACCCGGATTTTCGTGGCGGGATCAAGAACCGCTTCCTTGAGCGCCGCCGAAAGACCGAGTTCCTTGCTCGCAAGAGCGCGCAAAAGCAGGTTCTGATTCTTGGATTCCTTTTCCGCCTCCACACCGCGGAGTCCCTTCAAATCGCTTTCCGGAACTTCGAAATGGAATCCGTCAAGATCCCACACCTTATCCGTCCGCATTTCGGAACGGGCTGGAGCTTCGGCGCTCCAAATAGGACGAAGGAGAAGTGTCTGGTGAGCGCTATTTGCGTCCACTCTTAGCGGTTCGTTCCAGTGCGGAGAAAACGTTTCGATGTATTGATTGCGGCGAGTGTCCGCGTCCCAAAGCCCGAGCGCTTTCAGGTGCTTGAATCCTCCGAGTTTCTCGATCTCGGTTTTTTGGGGCGGGTATTTCGGATCGAAATGGTCGTATAGATAAAAGAAGTTTGAAATGAATCGGCTCATATACACAGCTTGGAAGTTCTTCGTTTTCGCCCATTCCGTCACCTGCTTCACCGCTTCATCGGCAATCGTCGCCGGACGAATCGGCCACAGCACAAAACTGGGATGCAGCTGTACGGCGTCAATGACAAGAACGGGTTTCCCTTCCCGTTTCATCGCGATCACGTAAACGTTTCCCACCCATCTTCCATGCATCCTGAGTTTCAGATCAATGAACCCGGGATCGAGCAAAAATTGCGGGATTGTTTCGTAAAACGCGGCGTGCGCGCCAAGCCCGGTGCAATCGCGGCTGATATCGCCGCGCAATAAATCGTCCGCTGTGCGTTCCGATACTTCGAGCGCAAAAGAAATCTTTGTGCCGTTATGCCGGGAAAGCTCGAATTCCGAGACAAGACCCGGCTTATCAAACTCGGGATCAAGACCTAACGCGGAGGCCTCCTCCTTGAATTTCTGATAGTAAGGCTGCTCTTTTAGAAACGGGATAAGCGAGCCTTTTTCCTTAAGGGCAAGAAGCACGATCCGGGCCGTGGAAAGGACATTAACGACCTCTTTTGAAAGGTCCATACTCCAACCCATGATCGGTAAAAAAATGCGGTGTGGAACGAGTTCCCGGATCTCGGCAGAGACATTCGCGAGAACCGTTTTGAAAAGCTCACCAACTTCGACGACGAGAGGATGCTTCATCCATCCGGGAGTTTCATTAATCGGTCTTAGAGTGTATCTAAAATCATCGGAATGTCTTTCAAGGGAGCGGGTATATTCCTCATCCCGCTTCACTTGCTCGCTATACCAGTCAATGATGAGGATCACTATGAGACCGCCGAAAAGAAGGGCGCAGAGTCCGAAGAGCAATAACCCAGGAGACAGATCAGGAAATAACGATTGCGCTAAAAGAGCCGGCATTCTCAATTCGCTTCTTTGCGCTACTTCATTCCTTAGCCCGGTAAGACGGCCCCGGACCGCTTTCACCTGTTCTTCAAGCGTTCTTGTTTCGATGGAAAGTCTCTCGGCTTCGAGTTCTTCTTTTTGCGCCGCTTCATTAAGCGCCTGCGCTGTCGCGCGTTTCGAGCCCTGCGAGATCGTTTGAAGAACGGTCTTAAGATGATTCGCGCGACCCGTTTTTTCGGCCTTGAGCGCCGCGAGGCGTTTCCGGTCTTCTTCCATCGCCTGAATCTGTTTTTCAAGGGCGGTAAGCTCCGCTTTGCTTTTCTGCGCCTGCGCCGAGCGGTTATCGAGAGTGATCCAGGTGCCGGCCGCGGAAATCGAGGAAGATAACGTCCCGAGACCTTGAATGTATTCGCTTGATACGCCGAACTCGCTTTGCCCGCCGAATCCACCGGGTTTTGTTACGGTCTTCGTTTCTGCCGATCCGCCGAGCGCTTTTATGGACGTCCTGAGATTGGCGCGGGAGGACGGATCGTTCGCGATCACGAAATAATCGAAGCCCGCGTTCTCGAGAACGGGTTTCAACTGTTTGAAGAAATTCTGGATCAGTTTATCGGATTTAACCTGAACGGTTGTCGCGGGGTGCCTGAGCATGACCGGAATGTTATCCAGATAAAAAATGAATTTCCCGGAAGAGTCTTTTAACACGATTGCGTATGCGTTTCCGATCCATCGTCCGTTCTCGACAAGACGGAACGATAAAAACGCGGGATCGGTCGGAAGACCGACCGTGTCCGTAAAATGCATGTTCCATAACTCTGAAGTGCAGTCTTCCGATATCTCGCCCCTGAAGAAATCGGAGACGCTACCACGCGTCAAAACAAACTGAACGACTCCCTCGCGGCCCGCTCCGGCCTCCTCAATGAGTTCATCGATTCGTTTCTTGATCCGGGCCGTGACGTTTCGGTAAAGCTCCGATTGTTTCTTAAGACCGCTTGCCGATTGAAACGCTTTTAAAGTGTCCTGCCAGTACCTCGTTTCTTCCGTCTCGGAGGATTTCCCTAGCACAGGCTGAAGAGAGCTTGAAAAGGCCACCTGATAAATAAGTATCATCATTTCAACGCGTTCATCCTCGGAGAGAGGCCAATCCGCGACTTTCTTGCGGAACTGACCGGCAACGGACATTAAACTCTTCTCGTCGGTGATGAAATCCTCGAGAGGTTTCCCGGCAAGGATCTCGCGCTTCGGACCAATGAAATTGTCGTAAATATTCGGATAACGGTCCCGGAGATTTCGAATCAGGCCTTTCATGGTCTGAATGGGATCTTTGATGGGAGCAAGAGAACCTGCGCGCCTCGGAGAAACGAACTCGCCGTCGTAAGAGGCCCGAACCTTTTCACCGGGTTTAAAGAACTCGGGATCAAGACCCTTCGTGTCTTCAAGAAACTGAAGGTAATAGGCGGGCCTTGCGCTTTCCCAGTGGCTGTAAAGACCGAACCGGCCCATTTTCTCGAGAGCTTTCCGCACGACCGGGTTTCGGGTCCGCGCCGGAAGGAATCTCTCGCCCTCGCCTCGGATTTCTTCGGGACTGAAATAACTTCGTTTCTCCTCGTCGTCGGATTTCTTTTCTTCCGAATACCTTAAGACCTCGTACCCGACCGCATGGATGATTTCCTCGGGGCTCACGCTGTCCCAGACCCCGATCGTGTTTTCGGGAAATCCCATCCGGACCAAGACTTGTCCCGCGATGGTTTTCCCGGCTTCCTCAATTCTTACAGCTTGAGGTTTTGAGGGATCGGTAAGGATATTAAGAAGAATCCCGTTCAGGGAAAAAAGACTGCCGTAACGTTTCCGGTATTCATCGGCCAACAGTGGAAGGTTGTCGTAATCCCGGCCCTTGGGATGGGCCGCGTAATAACTCACAAGATGATCCGAGGACTTAAGAAAAACAGGAAGTACCGCGGGAGGAGCGCGAGCGGCAAGCGCGAGTAAAACACCCTGCGCTTTCGCGTCCGCTTTTTCAGCGAGAACGCCGTAACAACTCTTAAGGGTTTGAATGTCCTCAGGAGTTTGCACGGCAAGTCTCGCTTCAAGCTCGCGAATGCTCCCCGCCGATCCGTTATTCGCGGCAAGTCTCCCCCGCAGTATTTCTTTGTCCGCTAAAAGCTGAAAAGCACGGCCCGCCGCCTGAGGATCTTTTTTGTAGACCGATGGATTCAGGCCTCTAAAGGCACGAAGAACCATGATCCGCTCTGGCGCACTCAGAGCCTTGATTTTCGTGAAAGTATCCGGAAGAGCTATTGAGTAATCCACCCCGTTTTCTTTAAGGAAAGCTTCAAGACTCGTCATCTCGCTTAAAAGAACGGACTTTTCAGATTCGCTCGCAGATGCCCAAACATCGCTTTTCGCGATCTCGTAATTAATGAGCCAGTCAAGCCTCGAAAGCAGCTCCCGCTGCCTGGCCGGTGCAAAAAACGGTGCGTTCAAGCTATGGGATTTTTCGAGGATGTGCATGAACCAAACTTTTGTAGATGAACGGGCGATGATTTTCCCGAGAAGTTCCGAGATAAGCGACCACACCCATGAAGGTTCCGTTACCTTATTTTCCGGAGCGAGAATTCGCTCCCGCCATTTCCCGATGTGAGCATCAACCTGAGCCAGATCCTCCTTATCGAGCCCGAACTTTTTTGCGGCGTCGGTTTTCAAGACATCCACGCGTTTCCGGACCGCGTAATAAGCTTTTACTTTATCGAAACCCGCGTTCCACGGAGTCGCGGGATCGGACATAAGCTGCGTCATCCAGTACGTCGCCATGTGTTTTTCTTTCTCGGTCTTCAAGACCTCGAGGATCACGTCCTTTAATATTCCAGCACCGCTCACCTTCTTCGCGATAAGCCCCGCTTTAAACGTATCAATGATTTGGAGAAGTCTTCCCCCAAACTCCTCGCCAGCGGCAGTAAAAAGCGCTTTCTTCGCTTCCTTAAGACCGAATTCGTCCCGGAACCGGGCAATGAGCGCGTAATTTTCGCCGGACCAAACGTTTTTCTCCAAAACGGCTTTGAGTTTTTCATCCTCCCCGCGATCGAACCAGCCACGAAGGATCGTTTCAAGAGTAGAGCTTTTCATGTGGGAAAGAAACCGGGCTGCTTTTTTCAAGAAAGGCTGGTGATATGCATGAAAGTCAGATAGATGAAGTTCTAAAACTTTTTCGTAGTCGAATGGGAATTTGAGAATGCGGGCAATCATTCTCCCGCGATTGATCGCGATAGTTCCCAAGAACGCTAAAAATGGAGCTACGATCGCGCCAACGATAGGCGCGGCAAAGATTTCAAGGCACCAGAGCAAGCCCCCGAAAGTAAACGCGCTATCGCCCTCGCCGCGTAGAATCTTAGCCGTGTTCCAACCCCATCCGTGATATGCCTGATAAAGAGCCCAACCGCCAATGACCCAGCCGAGAAATACCCCAAACCCGGCAAACCCTTGAGCGGGAGGCTCCGAGGTTCCGTCAAAAATGCTGAGTTTCTCCTCCTTTTTGAGATGAACGGTTTCATCAAAGACTTGTTTCCATGTAAAGGGCCAGCTCCTGCCGCTCTTTACCGTAAGCTCCCTGATCCGGTGTATGGCTCTATTGATCTTAGTCAGATAAAGAGCCGTTAGCATGAGAAGTCCGGTCCCGAGCGAGGAAAATACAATCGGGAAAGAAAGAAACTCACGCAGTTCCGATCTCCCGGTCGCCTCATCCAGCTCCTCGGATAATTTCGCTTCCTCGCCTTTGATCTGGCGAAGACGGTCCTTTATCTCCCCATCGTTATGCCGGAGAAGTTGAATGCGGCTCTCATAAGCGTCAATGGAGGGGCCTAACGCCTCCTGTATCACGGTGTCATTCTTTTGTCTCGCATCCTCCATGCTTTCCTGAAGCTCCCGGTACTCCGTCTCGAGTTGCGTAAGTTCCACATGAAGACTGATTTGATCCGCCTCAAAACGTTCCCGCATTCTTTGAACATCCCGCAACTGTCCTTGAATTCTTCCAAGGTCCACGGTCTTCTTAGGAGCGGGCTTGGGAGTTTCGACTACGGGAAGAACCGGCATCCGAGTTTGAGCGCGCTCTTCCATGATCCGAGAAAAGGAACGTTCCACGTAATCGCCGAGGTCTTCTGCGACGGGCGGTCTTGCGCCAAGCTTCGCGGAGATCCGGTTCATGAGCCCTCTGACTTCAACATCCTCGCTAAGACCAGGGTTTTCGCTAAGAATGGATTTCACATAGCGCGGGAACCGGGGAAACGCTTTTTCAATCTCCTCCGAGACTTGATAATTTCCGGTTTCTCTGTGCGTAGTTGAAAGCTTCTGCATCTCCCGAAAGATAGTCCCGAAAAACTGATGAATGTCTTCCTCGAGATACTGTCTGAACCGTCTGTGATCGAGGGTGCCGTCCCCCTCCGAAACGACACGGCGAATCGCGCGTTCCGCGGATTCTTTCTGGTGGCCGCGCATGGTCGAATCCATCGTTTCCATCGCCTGCAAAACTTCACGAAGCACAAACACGGTTTTTCCCTTTTGATCAAGATCCGCCGGGATCGCGTTTAACGGAACCGGCAGAGGAAGTTCCTGAGGCGGAGGCGGAAGATGCTGGTCCTGAGAAGCGACGGGAAAACTTGAACCGAAGAACCGGCCGCTTTCAAAAGCAAATGCCTGCGCGGGAGTAGCCGCGTGACCAAGTGTCGCTTCGAAGTTTGCAAAGGCTTCATCGGCGTTGTTTTCATCAGAAGAAAGCTCCGTGTCGCTTGAATACTCGGAATCAGCTAATAAAACTGGATTTTGATGGGTAGCTTTATGTTTTTTCTTCCACTTGGATAGGAGAAACGCGAGTATCCCGATACCCAGGATACCCGCGCTCCCTATGACTATCCAATGGACTGCCGTCCCATTATTGGATAAAGCGAAAAATGTACCAAGATGATTGAATAATTCCATGCGAAGCTCGGAACGAAGGAGAACGGATTTCGAGGCAGCCGGTGCCATCAGATGATCGACATTCAGTAAACTGATGAGCTGCTTGATATGCCCCCCGAGTTCCTTTGCCTGCTCACGCCCCAATGTTATTTTGAGTTCAGGATAGAAGGGGCTTCCCAAAGTTGCCGGCGCGCGAAGCGTGGATTTCGATTTCGCCCGTAAAATCTTTGCGTAATCAGAATCAATGTTTTTACTGGCTCCCGTGATTTCGGGAGAGATTAAAATACGGGAGATGCCCTCTTCTTTAAGCAAAGCTCCTAGATGTTTCGAATGGAAACCGCCGGTGATAAGAATGACTTTTCGTTCCCGTTTTTCCCGAAGGATAGAGTTAATATTTTTGATAAATGCTTTATCGCGTTTCCGGGCAAGATCGTAGAACTTGAGAAATTCCGGGAATTCGGAGCGAAGAAACGCGAAGGATTTTCGGAGATGCACTGAATCCTGGATTAAACGCTCGATATCGGCTCCAGTCTTTTTTAAATCAAAATGCTGCTGACCGTTAAGAAGCGCGTACTCATCCGAAGTGAGTTCGAAAGAAAAAAGACGGCCGAGAAGCCTCAAGTGTTCCTGTGCTCGCCACAACCTTTTCGCTTGAGTATTAAGCAATGACTCCCTGAGTCTGGATTCAAGGACGTTTATCTCTTTCAGGAATTTCTCTGCGTCAATGGAGCGCACAGTTTCGGAGTTGCCGAGCTTACGCCATTCCAGGAGATCATGCGCGGGGACTTTAGATTCATTGATGAGTTTGCGAAGGGTATTGAGATAAACCTGAAAATCTCCTTTCCCGAACCGCCATGCCAAACGCAGTTCCTCGAGATCCCGAAACCGGGAAGGATAAATGGATGACTCCAGGGACGAAAAAGCGCTATCAAGACGCCCAAGCTCTTTTGAGAGTTTCTCTTTTTTGCTGATGCCGCTTAAGAAAACATCCAGGTTCTGGCGGTAAAGCGCGGGGTCTTCGATCCCATAAAGCTCAAAAGGATAATCGCTTGAAAGTTCGAGGAATTCTTCGCCAGTAATCTTTCCTTGCCTTAGAAAAGATTCGCCAACGCGCTTACGGACTTTTTTCCAAGCTAGACTCCTTAAAGAAGTCAGGCTGACATTCCCGGCACCGCCTTCCACCAAAACAAGATCAATGCCTTCCTTCTGAATAAGCGCCTCAACAATCTTCGCCAGGTTTTGTTGAGCTTCAAAGACCGCATGCGCGTCTTGAATGTGGTAGATAATCGGGGATTTATCTTTTTGATCGGAGCGAGTGGATTCGTTTAAACGGGCAAAACCCTCAAGACCCGTTCCCGGCGAATAGACGGATTGCCCCGCAGATGGAACCATGGAGACGGGATTTGCCCAGAGAATATCCGAAGAAATGAGGCTTAGGATTAAAACGAGAGAAATAAGCCTGAACGCAAATCGGAATCTCAGCCAGCCAATAGTCTTCACAAGAAATCCTGTGAAGAACGAAAGTTTTAATTAGCCCTTAAGAAGCTAAACGCTCCTTAATAATGCGGACCGCTTCCGCTCTGGCTGAGTCTAATTTTGTTGGCTGAGTTTATTTGAACTGCTGGCTGAGTCTATTTGGCTGAGTTAGCTTTCGGGAAATCTTTTATCTCGAAAACTTCCGAAAGCGTTTCGAAGTATACCCGACACCTTTGAATTTTTCAAATTTTTTACTAACTTATTTTTATTTTTCCAAGCACTCTACGGCAAATAAGGCACCGGACCCCTTATACTCCCTTTAAAATCTATAGAAAATTTATGCGATTTTTTGTTCCCAGCAACTTTACAACTCAAATTTGATCAGTTAGGCTTGAAAGTAGAGGGAAAGCAGCTAGGCAGCGCGAACTCAGCCAGAGCGCAACTACCAGGGCCTTCGGCCGGAAGACTTTTTCGCCACTTTCCCCGTTTCTTATCCGTCCCAAACCTAACAAAGAAATCCACGGTTAATTCCTCTTAAAAGACAGCGTTTGATATAGTCCTTGAGCGAAAACGAAGGCTCGACTTTAAAAGAATCTTCCGAAAATACAATCCGCTCGGATTCAAAATCATGAGTTCCCCGAAAATTCTTCAAAACCAGCAAATCGTTATCCCCAAAAGGATCCTTAGGGATCACCAAAAGATGGGACCCGAAAAAAGCGAACTGAAATACTTCATTCAAATCCACCGCTTCCATCTCCTTCTCGGAACATTCCTGGAGAAGATGCTCCATAAATTTCCGGATCGCATAGAACCGGTTGGAACCACGGGCGCTTGTCAAAAATTCCACCATAAGGTCATAGGCAGCGCTATTTTTGGCGCGAAGATCTTTTAGGTCGTGAATCATTGGGCATTCCCTTCTTTCTGGAATTCTCCGGCAACGCGAAGGAGTTTTTCCGATAGTTTGCTGACGAGATCGTATAAGCGATAAACGGAACGCTGCATCCGCTCAACCGCTTCTTGGCCCTCCCGAGCGGCATCCCGGACTTCAGCAGCGGTCTTGTTCTTCTCGAGAACAAGCGCTTCAACGATCTTTTTCAAATCTTCCGCTTGAGACATTTTAAAAAGGGTCCTCTCCCATTCATTTTTCCGATTTCCCGTTCAAATAAAAAACCGGGTTACCGTTTTTCTCATCGGTAACCCGGCCATCTTATCCCCCTTAAGGAAGATTTAGATCCGTGGTTTTGCGTCCCCGCCTTTCGGCGGGTTTGCCTCCGCCAGTATCCTGGCGGATCCCTATTCAGGGATTTATCGACTTACTGCTAAACTCCGAACTCCTTCTTGTTTCACTTCTTCCGCTACAGCGCGCCCCGCAAAAAGCTCATCAAGATTGAGAATAAGACGTAATTTGTGGTACTTCAGGATCGCTTCATACCGACTCACCTCATCGTCCTCCCACCACCAGCGCTGCATCGCAAGCCACGCATTAAAGGATTCGCACCAAAGCTCGGATGCAAAAAGATTCTGAACAGACTGACTTAAATTCTGATACCAATTCATGAGAGGAGTGAAGCTCCGGACTTTCTCGTCTTCATTGCTTTCTTGATCCGATTCAAGGATATTCAAAAACTGCTTGGTGACCTTGTGGATCATGTAAAAACTCATGATGGGAAAAGTCCGGCCGTTCCATTCGACGGTTAAAAAATCTTTCCTCCATACGGGCTTATCAGAAGTTAAGTCCGCTTGATTAACACGCATGAAGCTCGCCTCCGATCTCGCGCTCCGTTGACATGATCCTCTGCACATAACTCCAGTTCCGGCGCAGCCAACGGTAACGAAGGGCCACGTGCCACATCAAGGATCCTTTCCGTTTATTTTTCGATTTACCGTTCATCTTGTATTCTCCTTTTCTGCCGGCAGTAAGCCGGCTTTAAAGTTTTAAGCAATAAGCGCTTGCGCTAGGACCGGCCTGCGACCGGTCGAATAATGGAACTCATAACCCATGGCGTGATAAATCCGTCCAATCATTTCAATGGCCTTTTCCGATTGACGTCTTTTTACGCATGGATAAGCTCCAAAATAACACCGCAAATATCGAAACGCGTTCCGGAAATAGGCAGCAGCACCCGATTCGATAAAATGACGTTCAATGTCTTCCAGGAACATCTCGTTTTTCAGCATCGTACGCAGATCCTTGAAGCGCGGAATTTCAATAAGCATGAGAATTAAGCACATCCGGTTATCGAACCACGCTTTCATGATGGCCGCTCTATGAGCTAAATCTTCCATCTTCTTGTTAGCCGTTGCTAAGGGTTTAAATAAGCCACCGCCATAAATACGAGAATTATGACTAATATATGACTTTATACGATGGCTTTCTCCCACTCCAGCTTCTCCTTGTTTCGCTTCCGTTATCTCCATTTTCATCACCTCCTTCTAACCTAACTATGCTCGATCAGTTTGCGTTAGTCAAATAATTGGGCCCTTGAATATATACGCTGATTTATCACTCTAAATTGCAATTTAAGAATTTATCATGTATAGTAAAGGTATGTACTCGAGGATCTGGAAGGACTATCAAAAGGAATTCTTCAGAAAAAACCCGCGGCTCCCGCGGCAAAAGACATTTTCCGTGGGAAGAGCGCTTTGGGCGATCAGCCGGCAAAAGCGAATCAAATACATCCAAATCGCCACGAAAACTGGGATCTCGGAAGGGTCGATTATCCGAATGAGTGCATCACATCAGCTCACTACAACCCCCCAAAAAGTGAAGCAACTGGCCCATGCGGTAGATACAAATCTTGATGATTTTTTTCAGATGGCGCGGGAAGAATTTTATGGCAACTTTTTTATCACGAAAGCGGCAATGCCTCCGGAAAAAGAAGTAAAAGACTATGCAAAGCATGGTGTTTTTTTACACTTACAAACGCTTTTCAAATACCCAAATACCGAATCGCCGGATTTCCGGGTGATTGTCCATACCCCACCGGTTGAAAGTCTGGTGGACTTTTTCGCGGCATCATTCCTGATCGCCCCGGGGAAAACGATAACTGGCTTAAAACTTCCGAAACCAATAACCATTCATCTTGCGAACATGAATGGACGAATCAAAATTTTATCGGAGGAAAATGAAACGGAAGAAATTATGGCCGGACAGCCGGTGCTTTTTAATGGAGGCGTTGAACATTCGATCGTCAATCTTTCTAAAGACCGCGAAGCGGAAATCCTTATAAGTTTTAGCCCAACAGCGGTATTGGCCTACGATAAAAAAATGCCCCGTTCAAAACGATTCACAAGCGAGAATCTCGATATTCCCGCACTCATTGAACAGGTTCGCATCTGGTTATCGCCGGATCCCGAGAAGCCCATCCCATTGAGTGAGGTGGCGCTCCTAGCGGGTCTTCCGCCGAGAGATTTGGATAGAGTCATGAAAGGGATGGTCCTTAATTTCCCCATCGATAAACTCGAACGTCTGGCCGAATGCGTAGGGGTCTCGATGGATCAGTTCTTCCGCGGTGAACCATTCAATTCCGGCCTGAATGCACAGATCACAAAAGGATCGGAGCGCGGGATTTATGATTATAGCGCCAGGTTCGGAATGACTTTTTATCCCTGGCTTAAAATCGGATTGGAAAAACAGCGTTTCTTTATGGGGCAAGCCAACATGGGCACTCATTCAATGCCACAGGGAGCAACCGTAGGAAGCACGCCGCTGAAAGAAAAGATATGGGAAGGAAAAAATCCCGGGTATTTACTTGTCAAAGGAATGAATGGAAAAATTGGGGCCCAGCTTGGAGAGCGGCACAATTACCCGGATATCGACCGGGAAGATACCATCTACTGCGATATGTCGCTTGGCTATTCGTTCAGGAATTACTCGCCTGCGGAACCTACTAACTTTTTCCTCGTTACAAATCCGTCTTTATTTTGAACGGCCGGCGATCAATTCTTCCCACCTCTGGAGAGCGGCAAGGAAATCCGTGAGATTGACAGGCTTTGTTAACACTTCGGCAGCACCGGCATTCAATAAACGTTCTTTTTCGTGAAAGAATCCGGTCATCCCCACATACAATTTAATACAGGAATTATCGGGGGACGCTTTTGCCCTGCGAATCAGCTCGTCGCCGTCTATCTCCTGCATTTTAAGATCAGTGCACAGAACGTTTGGTTTAAAATTCCGAATCTTCTCCATAGCTTCTTCCGGGGAGTGCGCGGCTTCTGCCTCAGCGCCGCTAGAGGTAACTATTTCGCAACTAAAATCGGCTTGCTCCGCTTCATCATCGACAAAAAGAACTCTGAGCTTGGTCTTGACCTTTTCGCGGGTCTTGAGACCATCAAGATCCTTCCTTGAAAGCTCCAGCTCCTCAGCAATGACCGCTTCGAGTTCTCGTGCAACGCGGGAAGTTTTTTCAACAACTCGCAGATTAAGGCTTCCTACCGCCTCTTGGAATTCTGCCAAATGTCCCGTAACAACAACTATGCGAATGTCGGGCATGATTTGCCGCATTTTTTTGATCACTTCAATACCGTTCACTTTTGGCATATGAAGATCGATACACGCTACGCTCGGTCGGTGCCCTTCAACAAGATGAACCGCTTCTTCCGTATCCGTGGTTCCCCAAACGATAAAGCCTTTAGCTTTAAGCGCTCTTTCAAGAGGACGAATAACCATGATCTCATCATCCAAAAGCAGTACGGAATACGCGTTTTCTTTCCCCATTTTATTTCTCCTCTTCCGAATCCTTCGGCTTATCCCCGTATTTTTGCTTCAATTCCTCGCAAATTGCATCGAATTCTTGCTCGACAATTTGGGCTTGATGTTTTTGATCAACGATCTCCTTTTTTTCACGCTCGTATTCTTCCATGTACTTCTTGTGCGCCAAATCAATAATAGTGCGCCGCAATTTAGAAGATCGAAAATTGGAAGAATTAATAACACAATCGGCCTTGCCTTCAAGCCCCGGAAGGGTATCAAGTAAGTTTGGTTCTAGCAATAACACAATTTTAGGTTTAGGATAGATCTTGTCTTTTAGAACTTTCATGGCATCCGCCGATAAAGATGCCTCACCGTTGACGATGACTACGTCTATCATCTGCTTCTTTGCTAGGGCGATCGCTTCATCGGTATCGGTAACATGAAATACTTGATAACCTCGAATAAACCCTGTAAACACTTTAGTGATGTGTTTAACCATATCGCCCGTCTTATCAAGCACCATTAATTGCCGGATCATTCTTCCTCGTCCTCTTCCTCATCCTGCCAAACAGGAAGTCTAATAATAAATGTCGTACCCTTCCCAACTTCGCTTTGAACATCGATCTTTCCCTTGTGCTGCTCCTCGATAATCATTTTAACATTATAAAGGCCTTTCCCCTCACCATGCTCTCCTTTGGTAGTGACTCCATAATCGAATATTTTTGGAAGCACTTCCGGCGGGATTCCGCAGCCATTATCCGAAAATTCAATGCGAACCATACTTTTATCATCTGGATCGGCCATGGCGGTAATTTTAATTTTCTTGGGCGAAATACCTTTCATGGCATAGATGGCATTTTTAAAGAGATTCACAAATACAGAATCGAGAAGAGCCGTATGCCCTTTAATGGCAGGAATATCCTTCTCCATATCAAGCTCGGGAGGATTTTCAAGAGCCTCGCTACGCACACGGTCCCCATAGGTTCTAAGAATGCTCGCGCTGACAGCATTTTTAAGAAAGATACGGGGCGAAATCCTGGTCATTTTCGCGTTCTTGCCTTTAGCGATCTGACTCAAAGTTTGAACGACATCTTCGATATAGTGACTAGCGTTTTTGGCGTAGGTCAAATGCTCGGTCGCTAACTTTAAATTCATGAAGATGTCGTATTTCTGACGCTCAGGCACAGCTTCTCCGGATCGGAACCATTCGATCATACTTTTACGAACGCCATTGAAAACGGTCTTGATTTCTGCAATAGCGCCAGTTAAACCAACAATAGCGTTATTTACCTCATGACTAATGCCTGCTGAAATGGCAGCCACCGCAGCGGCCTCCTTAGCCTGGATGACTTCCTCCTGTGTTCTTCTGAGTTCCTCGTTAATGCGCTTCATTTCTTCATGCTGTTCGACTAACTTATCGTGCTTGCGGGCATTCTCAAATGCAATCGCAGACTCCTGTGCGATCGTCTGGAAGAGGTTAATGTCTTCCTCATTATAAGGTTCTTCAGAACGCTTCTCGCCAAGCACGAGGACACCCTGCAACTCATCTTGATAAAAACTGGGAATAACCAAATAGGCATTTAGCTTGTGCATCTCATCTCTCAACTCGAGCAAATCATAGCGAAACATGGAGCTGTTTTTTTGATACTTACGGCTCTGATTCTCGATGTCATATCGTTCAAGAAATGGTTTAGTTCTTTCCTTTTTAAGATACATAATAATTTGGGAATCGAAGGATAGTTGAGTCGGAAATGATGTCGCCCCTTCAAAGCAACGAGAGGATTTAAGAACAAAATCAGGCGCACCATTTTCCCTGATATAAATGGCTGCTGATCTTATTCGAGTTCGCAATGTCAAAAAGTGAGTTACTAGCTCCAATTGGTATTTCAGACTATTGACTCTCGAAAGTCCATCACTGGCATGCTTCAAAATTTTTCGATAATCAAACTTTTTTTGAAACAAATATTTGTCAGTCGCATCCACAAGAAATAATTCTACTTTTCTGCTTGTAAATACCACAATACCTGTGGTTACTGCTAACAACCACCAACGCAGCGATCCTCCAAAGCGTTGCTGCAAAATGTCTATGGCAAAAAAGAGTACGAATGCAAGAACCCCAAATATAAAAGAAAACACTCCAGCAAAAATCAATGTCTTCTTGACGATAATTTCAACATCAATGAACTGATAGCGGAGGACGGCATAAAAAGTAACACAGACGAAAAAAAACACTCCCCAAATACCGTAGGGGAACGGAAACGCGCTAATGTTATAAACTGGAAAAAAACAACCGATTCCTCCTAGATAGCCAAGTGAGTTTGCGATTAAAAAAAATAATATTCTTTTCTTTTCGCCACCGCTTTTTGTTTTCGCTTCTAAAAACAAGGCTATCAAAGCGACCAGAACAAGCAGTACAAACAAAGCCGTCCATAGATAGAATAGTGGTCCAGGATTTGGGAAAAATGAGAACGTTAGCTTTGGAACAACATCAGTAATAAAAAGTTGCGGCCTGATAAGAATACACAATGATATCAATCCAACAATTACGTATGAGATTTTTATAATTCGCCGTAAAATTTTTGATTCATCATTCATTAGGACATATACAAAATGTAAAAAAGCCACGGGTATAAAAACGCCGATAAAATGACATATTTGCGCCAACAAGTATGAAAGCTTATGGTTTGACACAGAAGTGCAAGCAAAAACAAAAAAACTCCAGTGAGATATACAGAGCGCATACCAAATAAAATGATGTGCCAATTTTCTATTTGGTGAATTTTTAAAAACAAATATCGCGAAAATGAACGCGGCCAAAGCTGTGATAAGCGCGGATGTGAAATAATGTTGCGCGGGGGTCAAATTTAATTCCTTGCGAATCGATATTGCATTATTTTTTGAGGTTCATACTTTAAAGATAACTCATTATTCTTAAATCCAGCGTCTTTAAATAACTGAATAAATTGTTCTTCTGTTCGATAGATTAATTCCCACCCGCCTCCCCATTCCATATAATGCCGAGAGGGATTAGCCCATTTGTCCCGATAGTTTGAAATTATGAGCAATCCATTTTTTTTTAGAATCTTTCTTAAATTTCTTATTAAAGGGGTGGCAATACGCTCATCGAGATAATCGAATAATCCCGTAGAAAAAATTACGTCATATTTATAACAAAAATAATTTTCGATTGATTTAGTTAAAGCAACCCTCATAGCATTTTTTTGAATAAAGTTAATTGAGGTTCCATTAGCGTCGATAGCACTTAATATTTTTTTGCCGTAATCAATCGCATTAGGATCATGATCAACACAATCAAAGATTATAGGAACGCTAACCGATTTATATTCTTCAAGCAATTCTTTGATATCGCGACATGGACCAGACGCAAGATCCATTATGCGAATTTCGTTTGAAGATGTGCTATCAATAATTTCTTTCAAGTATGATTTAAAATCTTCCTTTCGGTTTCTTGTCGCGATAGATGCCGGTGTTTCAAGAAAATAATTATCTAGGCATCTTTCCAATCCCGACGTTGCGGCCTTATTTCTATAAATTTCATCAATAATATAAAAATCGCCATGATAGCCATACGGCTTGTCAATGACCATCTTGCCCAATCGACCGAGCCTGAAATAATGCATAAAATTCTTATTAAACAATCGTTTTAATTTGTATAGTTTCGTTTCATTGTCAGCATGCTGCCGTTCAAATTCCCAACAAAGACCAAATACTGAATTTATTATTTGATTAACCTTCTGCTGATATGCGGACCAATTGCCTTGTTCCTTATCAATAGCCTTTTTTAACAAATCAATTTCTTTTTCGTATGAATGCACAATGCCCAGAAATTTCATAAAATAAACCTTTTAACGTGATTCAGAAGCTCGTTAATATCGAAGGGTTTATGCATATAAACGGCGGGATGTAATTCTTTAACTTGCCGTTCTAGATCTTCATCTGCATAACCCGTCACCACTATTTCTGGCGGATATTTTTTATTTTGTTCTTTTAACATTGATCGAATGCCTTTTAAGGTTTCACATCCATTCATACCCGGCATTCTCATATCACAAATTATCAGATCAAAATCCACTTCTTTAAAGATCTCGATAGCGTCGTCACCTGTTTTAACAAAAAACGCATCATAGCCACTTTTTTCCAACAACTTCACAAATGTTCGAGTCAGTATTTCTTCGTCGTCAATCACAAGAATTTTCTTTTTTTTAACCATCAATTATTTCCTTTTAAGGTTATGGCTTCTTTTTTGCTTTTGTCTTGATTGTCTAACCCAAGCATCAATTTCTTCCACGTCAAAACGCCATTGGCCTCCAACTTTGAAGGCAGGCATTTTCCCTTGCCGGCATAGGATGTATATCTTCTCACGCGAAACTTGAAGATGCTTTGCAATTTGTCCGATAGTAAACCATGGACTCGTCATAGTATTTCTACCAAATTTTACCAATTCATATCTAAAAATTTTATAACTAGGCGATCGGTTTTGACGAAAGAGCTTCTTGAACTTTAGCGATTACTGTATTCTCGAGATAATCTAGGCTTAGCGGCTTAGTAATATAATCGCTTGCCCCAAGTTCCATAGCCTTGTTTATAATGAATGAATCTTCGACTCCGGTAACCATAATCACTTTAATTTTGGCATCATACTGTTTTATTTCGTTGAGCAGTTCGATGCCGTCATTTTTTCCTGGACTCCCTGTTAACCGTATATCAAGCAGAACAACGTTTGGATTTTGCGTATGTACAAGTTCGATAGCTTTTTCACCCGTGCCGGCAACATAAGGCTTATATCCTTTGTCTCTAAAAAAATCATTGAGGAATTCTGTAATTTCACTTTCATCATCTACAAAAAGTATCTTGATTGGTTCTTTACGATTCTGTTCCATCGGTCGGATTTCCTTTATGATTCGGGATGTAGCTTCAGGTATTTCACCATATCGCCAACTCGCTTCATCCTCTCAATTTCAATGTCTGGAATTTGGCGTCCAAATGACTCTTCCAGAGCAATAACGATCTCCACGCTATCTAAGCTGTCCATCCCTAAATCTTCCACAAAACGAGATTCGAGTTTGACTTTCTCGATAGGTAGCTCAAGTTGACTCGCAATGATCTTTATTACCTGTTCCTCGATGTTTTCCATCCGGCCGATGGACCACCTTTTTAAAGTTAACCTCTCTAAATTATCGGCTGATACGCTTCACTTTTAACGCCTATAAATCTTTAAAATCCAAACCCGAATCTGGGTATTCTGATCTTCAAAGATTCAAAAATCTCATTTAATGCTTTTTTACGCTTTGTCCCTCGGAAACCTTGCTCATCAATTGTGCATGGGCAACGCTCAAAATAATCACAGGGAAGACTTTTAAGATCATTCCTGCTTAAATCTCGAACCTTTTTCGAATAATATCCTTTTTGTTTCGCTTTTTCAGAAAACTGCCACGTCGTGTCTTCGCATCCTGAACAATGTATCGCTTTAATCTGGCGAGGGAAAAAAAGGATCCTAACATTACAATGGCAGTAGCGTAGTAATTCGACAGGAATTTTTTTGAAAATATCCGGAGGAATATCGGTCATGTGGATGCCATTTTGGAGTAAGGTATTTTCGAGCGGGTATTCCAATACATATTCCGTATCCCGGCAATGGTCGCATGACACTATATTCATTTAATCTTTCCCGCCTCATCTAACAACTTTTTAATATTTTTTTCCACATTAGAAATTGAACAATCACCTTTTTCAAAAAAAGCAGCAGCCCCCGATTTCATGAGCTGTTCTTTAATCTTCTCATCATCGCAGGCTGAAATAATAACGACTTGGATATGAGGTAGATTTTTCTTTATCCGTTTGAGTAATTCTTCACCAGTATGATCGGGTAAGTTGTAATCGAGCAAAACGCCATCTGGCCTCTCTCGATAAGCTGTCCGCCAACCCTCTTCGACATTATTCGCGGTCAGAACCACATATCCTTTTCCTTTGAAATGATCGCTGGTCATTTCAAGCACGCCTGGATCATCTTCTACGATCAGTAATTTTTTGATCTCTGCTTCTGGCATTCTTTACTTAGTCTCCTTTAATTCATTTGCCCAGGCTGCCCATCGCCTCATCGCAAGAGTAAGCCCCGTGAGATCAAATGGCTTGTTTATTACTTCTCGCACACCCACCGCAAGGAATCGATTATTCGCATAATGATCCCCAGTTGTGCCAATGTAAATTTTGATTGAAGAGTATTCAGGTGAAGCTTTTAATATTTTGATGAACTCATCGCCATGCATCTTTGGCATGGTCAGATCTGTGCAAAGAATATCCGGTTTAAAAGTTTTTAATTTCTCAAGCGCTTGTTCAGCTGAATGAACTGATTCCGCATCCAACCCCTCGCCGATGGCTATTTCACGATTAAAATCACCGATTTCTTCTTCATCGTCAACAAAGAGAATGCGTGCTTTGAGCTTAAGTTTTTCCTTTGTTTTTAAAGCCTCGTATTCTTGTTTGGATAATTCAAGCTCTTCACAAATTACGATTTCAAGCTCGTTGATCGTTCGCGAACTTTTTTCTACTATTCGAACCTTGAGTGGTTCAACCTGCTTCTCATATTCATCCAGGTGTCCGGTAACAACAACTACTCGAATATCCGGCAATATTTCACGCATCTGCCTGATAACTTCAATGCCATTGATTCCTGGCATATGAAGATCTATGCAGGCAACATTGGGATGATGGCTTTTAACAAATTGGATTGCTTCCGTCTGGTTTTTCGTTGACCAAGTAATGAAACCTCTTTTTTTCAAGCCGCTTTCAAGGGTACGTAACACCATCGGATCATCATCCAACAGAAGCGCTGAGTATCCAACTTCCTCAATCATCGTTCTCTCTCTACGTTATCTGCCTAAATACGCAGCAGAAAAATATCCTGTTTTTTATTTTAAAAATAACAAACTTTTATAAGTAAGTGCTGTCTATATTGTCGGCAAACAGTCAATGTTTCATAAAGTCACTCTTTGAAATTTTTTGACTTTTCAGAACCCCTGAGAAATAAGAAAAATTTATAATTAAGAACATTCAATGCGGAGAATTTACAAAGGTTAAAAAGAGGTTGCTAGCTATACGGGTTGCAGCAGTTTTAAGCGTAATTTTTTCACCGTTCGTATAATACAATCCGCCGCATAATCTATCTCGTCGATTCTAGTTTCCCTACCAAAACCAATTCGTATTGCACTTGAAATACGCTCCCGATCCATTCCCATAGCTCTCAATACATGGCTAGGCACTGGAGCAATACTATTGCATGCAGAGCCGTTTGAAATTGCAATATCATTTCTCATGTTATTAATCAGAGCATTTGATTCAACTCCCAAAAAGCTTATATTCAAATTTGAAGCAATACGATTTTTCATAGAACCATTAAGTAAGACGTCCGGTATATTTTTGATTAGTTTAGCTAAAAGATGCTCTTGAAGCGCCTTGGTTTTCTCAGCTTGTTTTTTTATTTCCATGTTTGCAATCCTGGAGGCTTCCCCAAGTCCAACAATGAGAGGCACCGCTAAAGTTCCGGACCGCATACCGAGTTCTTGTCCGCCGCCAAACACGAGTGGTTTTAAAGTGATTTTTGGTTCGTCTTTTCTTACATAAAGAGCTCCTATTCCTTTCGGACCATAAATTTTATGTCCGGAAATAGAAAGTAAATGAATGTTCATTTTTTGCACATTGATAGGAATTTTCCCAAAGGATTGGGCGGCATCAGAATGAAATAAAATCCCGAACTCCGCAGCAATCTTTCCAATAGTTTCTATGTCGTTAATAGATCCTACTTCATTATTGACATGCATAATCGATATTAGACCGGTTTTTTTAGAAATAGATTTTCGTAAATCGGATAGATCGAGGTTGCCTTCCATATCTGGCTTTAGCTTTGTAACTTGAAATCCTTCTTCCTCGAGCATGCCTACTACATCAAGCACAGCCTTGTGCTCCATTTGGCTCGTTATAATATGGATTTTCCCCTGAGAACGTAGATGCTTGATAATTCCTTGAATAGCTAAATTATTCGATTCTGTTGCACCACTCGTAAAAACAATCTCGGAAGGATGCGCCTGTATTACTGTTGCTACTTTGTGCCTTGCGTTTTCAACAGCATTGTTGGCACGATCACCATATTCATGAGTTACGCTGGCAGGATTTCCAAATTCTTCGCAAAAGAACACTCTCATAGCCTCAAAAACACGAGGGTCAACCGGGGTAGTAGATTGATAATCTAGGTATATTGGTTTCTTCAGCATAAAGGGAATTTTATCACATTGTGCTCATACACTGTTATTCCTGCTTTCTTTCCATTTTTCGCAAAGAGTGCCCATGAATTGCGTATCCACGTTCCTGCAATCGTTCTTCCCATTGGATCTTAAATCCAATGTTTGATGGTTCACTAAGTAGGCCAGCCGCATCTTCTTGTTTTGTCAATTTTTTAAATTTTTCATAATGTGGAAAATTTGGCAATAATAATGTCTCCTTCCGATGCAAAATTGGGGGATTACCTGAGCACTGATACGATCTTTTTTTTATTTCAAGCGTCTTTAAAAATACGGTTGTGGCCTCTTTCAATTCTGGGTGTGCTTTTACGCCAAACTTTTCATACACAAGATAACTTACCTTTCCCGTTAGCCGGTGAATCTTCACGATATTAGCATCAGGTATTTCACCGATCAGAACTTGAGCACAGCCAACATATACACGTAAAATTGGGGAAAGATGATCTATATACTTTTTGTGGATATACAAATCTGAGGGAAGCACTTTCCCAATTTTTGAATCAGCGCAGGCTTTATCAATCAATTCAGCTTTGCCTGCGCAAAATAACAACTTGTCGGCTTCTTCACATGCATTTGAATATCCTCCAAAAAAGACTCGCATATCGTGTTGCAATGTTTTAGCAAGAAGATTCAGCGGAGGACGGCTCTGAAATCGTGAAAGTGCTAAATAGACTAAAAGATCGTTTTTTCTTTGTTGACCACGTTCTTCAATAGCTGAATCAGGAAAAATATGCTTAATGAGCTGAAATGCCTTTGAAAACGAGCCGATTTTTAATTTCAACTCCGCCACACTAGCACTATCAAATTCATCTTCATTAGGCAAACGCCCTAAGTTTTCGACTACTCCTATAAACTTTTGTAGTATCTGTTTTGCGGCTTGATATCGCTCTTCTAGTGCAATAGGCTTTTTATGAGATTCAAAATCAATTCTCCTCACTCGCGTTGCTAAAAAAAGCTGTTTTTCGGTTTCGTCGTGAAAAACGTATATGATGCCCAATCTAGCCGAGACTGGTTCCATGCCTAGTGTTTCTTTGACGAACGTCTTCAGTTCCAACTGACTATAATATTTCTGAAATGTCCCCCGGGAAGTGAGCACCCCATCTCCATGAGGCATAGCACGAATAGCACGATTTGATTCGGTATCAAATAGTACGCTCACTATAAGAACACATTTTGCTAAGTTGAAAGCTTTTTTTAAGGTTTCGGCACGTTCATTTAGATGTTCAATGACGTTAATAACATATCCAAGATTCACAATGTCAGCTGGCTCAATGGATGCATTGGGACGATGGACTGGATCCCATCCTGATGCCTGTATCCCCATTTGATGCAGGAGACAAACATCAGTCCCGCGACCACACCCATAATCAAAAATAGTTCGGGATGGATCAATGATGCCATCGGAAATGGCAGCTTGAATTGGCAAAGAAAATTTTTTTCTGGATATAGCGGTAAGTTCTCTTCTTATTTCCATATCTCTTTAAGTTGGAGACGTTTAAAAGCGGGGGCAATGGAGAGGCGGCAAAACTTTCAGACTTCTCACGTAGGGTATATTCTTCTCAAACCTTCCACGATTCTATCGGCTGTTGCATCAGGTATAAATGCACCCTGAAGGACAAACCTCCGTCCTGCAAATTTAGCAATCATATGCCCTAAACCTAGCAAGTTTTCAGCCCCTGGTTCATCTAGAATAATTTTGGAGTTCGCTTCTTTATCAACCCGTAAAGCAATTTTAGCTCCAAGATTCGCCCTCAAAATCATTGGTAACACCGTATTGTCCGGCCGCTGAGTGGCAATTACTAAATGAATTCCGGCTGCACGTGCTTTACCCGCCAATCTCTGAACCGCTTCGCTTACTTCACCCTTAAAATGATCATTCAGCATCCAGTCTGCGAACTCATCGAAAATCATGACTCGACGTTTCATAATTTTCTTTTTATCTGTCTGCCGCTGATTATATTTTGAAATATCATTCACGCCGGCACTGAGTAGTTGCTCATATCTCCGGTCCATTTCGGCAACTAATTCTTTAAGTTCACGAATAGCAATATCGCGATCTCTGATTATATCCCCAACCAGATGGGGCAAATTTTCAAACCGCTGAAATTCAACCTTTTTCGGATCGATGAGAACCAAATCTAATTCATCTGGCGTATTTGTTAAAGCAAGATCGATAATCATTGCTAAAAGCAATTGGGATTTCCCACTCTTTGTCATGCCGCCAATAAGCGCATGAGAATCTTCGCTGTTGATGTCATAGTAAACAACATCTCCATGCGCTTCATCGCAGCCAAGAAGTATTTTAGTGTTGCCGGGGCCTTCAGAGATTTGACGGTTTTTAATGCATTCCAGATAATCTACAATTCCTCGTTGTGAACGCCGGAATGATAACGCTACATAACCTGAAACTATTTCAACCCGATCTAAGGTTATCCCCTCAACCATAAGAAAGGAGTCCTTTAAATTTTCAAATCTTCGACGATCAAATCCTAGTTGCCCTTTAATTAATAAGCGATAAGAGTTAGGTGTTACCCGACAAGGTCCTAATTCTGCACGAATATTATGCGCCGCTAAAATTCGTACGACTTTTTCAGAAATATCAGAAAGAGCTTGATTTTCTTGTTCCGAATTTATCTGCGAGTGTGAAGCAGGTAATAATTGCAACAAATCACTAACCTGCCTAGTTGCCCAGTTATACTGATTCACAGCAACTAGACCGTCCTGTGATATTGGTTTTGTTTCCAGCGCCGCTGTTTCTCCGCAGGATTCTTGCTGAGCTTCTTTATTAAATTCTAAATTTTTTGCAGTAGGTAGATTCTCCGCCGTAATCGTTTCAGTAGCTTTGTCCTCACTTGCCTCATCCTGCTTATCTTGAAAAACAGATGCGGGCACTTCTTGCTTTTTAGTCAGTTCTTCTTTTAGTTTAGGGGTTATATCGACAACGCGGCCTAACACTTCCTGAAGAGGCATTTTTTTGATATAAGCTTCTAAAAGATCGCGCGTTTCTTTACGACCAAATCTTGTTTGCCGAGCGTTTTTTGTGTTTGGAAGACCTTTAGAAATTGAGCTTACGGGGCCTTCGTTTTCAGTATGGACAAAAATATAAGAAAACGATTCTAACTTTGAGGATATTTCTTGCCGGCGTATACCGATTCGAAATTCCTCAAGGCTATATCGATCTCCCTTCCATAGAGTCCCTGCCTCAAGAAGTAAGTCAGAAAGGCGGGCTAACCATAAATTTCTGTCCTCATAATCTTGATTTGTAGAAAAAACAGCATCAAGTTTTCCATGAGTTGCAAGAAGTTGACTCAATGAACGCCTTTCCGATTCTTTGATTGCCACGCTATCGATATACTTACTTTCTACTAAGAATGTCCGCATGCACAGATCTCCAGATTCATTTTGCGATGGGACCAAACACATTAGATCTGCTAGGGAGCCAGGTGTGGTCATCAGGGCTTCTTCCGAGTCTTTCACTGTCGGAATAAACCAATCCGAATAATCATCTAAAAAGAACCATGCCGCACGTTTCTTTTCTTCAAGATTGAGTCTGGATTCGATTAAAAATCTTGAAAGAACAATTCCAACAAGCTCACTTGCGAAATTTCCTCTTCTCGCTGCTTTTAAAACAATATCGCCCGAAAGGCTGTTGGCATCATTAATCATTCGATCAATTACTTCCTCTACCTCTTGCTCTTTCAGGCCTAGATCAAAATGCTTTATTCTGCTTGCTAACATGGCTCGAAGGACATCTAATCTCGCCTTCGAAGAAATCACGAGATTTCTGTCCAGATGTCTACCCTGTCTGTATTTAATAATTTGGACACCTTGCGCCTGGAGTTGTCGCCTATCCAAAATGTCATCTAAATTCACCACCCAGTGAGCAACTCTATGCGCTTCATCAAATACCTGCTTTACAGTCGCAGAATCAAAATTAACTTCTCTGACTGGTAGCAAAGGCGCGGCTGTCTGTCCCATGTTAGGGGCACCGCTTGCTCTCAATACAAGCTGATTGTGATTTTGAACAACAGGAGGGTTAACCGGACAGCACAGATAAACACTTGATCGCATATCCCCTGCAATATTGGCACGCCTTCTAGACCATCTAGCTGGGATATGATCGAATAAATCCGGAGTTACAGCTTTCCCTGTAATAGTTGGCACGAGCTGTAGCCCAGCATGCCTTGCGATGTAATCCATCAAAAATGCAATATCGACATTATATTCTTCATTATCAGAAACGTCTTGCCCCTCTGCAACGACATTGATACGTAAACGGGAAAGAAAAAAATTGGCGGTATCGTTGACATTAAATTTTTCTTGATTTTGGTCAGCTGCTTCAAGAAATTCTTCGTAGAGAGCTCTTAAGCGTATGGGGTCGAAATCTCTCAAAAATATTTTACATCGAACATTTGTAAAGTCTGAATCAAGCGGATTTGAAAGAAACTTTATAACTTCTTCAGGAAAACGCGCGGAATCTACCGAATGAAGCATAATCGATAAATTATTCCTCTCATGCGGTTGGAGGTTTAGGTATCGCCGCAAAATTTCAATCAGGACTCGCGCCGGTTCTGATGGATCATTTTGGACGAATTCCCCTCTTTCTTCTTGCAAATTGGCGTGCGGCGATTCCATGAGAGTGTAATCGCCACAATATGCACTTATCGTCAAAAGATGATGGTTGAATTGGTCTGAGGATAGAGATAACTCGGGGTAAAAGGGGTGGTCTAGTTCTTTCCCGAGATCGTTAAAAAACATTCGCTCGTCAATCCTTTGAAATGCTTCGCCGGATAAAAGACGATTGACCAAGTTAGCAAAATATCTCGCTTTTACATACATAGAAGTTAACCGGAGAGGATGCCAAGGGGGGATAATCCCTACTCCATATCCATCAACGACCGTTACAGTTCCAATTCTAGTAAATGGCCGCAAGATGCTTTTAATGAGCTGATCCGTTTGGCAAAGGTCGGAGACATTCTGCGAAACATCATAATATTCTTTAGCAAAATCTTCGATCCCTGTCCAAGCAAGACCATGCGAAACGAACTCTTTCAAAGCTCCTTTATAAGATTGAGCAAATTTTTCTATAGAAGAAATTAATGAGTCAGCATCATGGTCGGTAAGTGATCGTGACTGCTTAAAGTGTTCAATGGTGGCGGTTAACGAATCACATAAGCTTTCAGGATCATCATTGTCACCCGAAACAAGACGTCCACGCTGACGCTGATAAACGGGTTCAAGACAAGAAACATCCTGCAAAGAGAGCGGCAGGATAGTTCCCTTACTCGATGATAATTCACGTCGTACCAGACAATGCCGGAAGGGCCCCTCCATGGAAAGGAATTTCATGTCCTCATGGAAACCCACTAAAATACTCGCTGGTTCAAATGCCCAGACAAACCTCTGTTCAGCCAATACTTTACTATTTGCAGCTGAAGTAATTGAGGCCCTAAAAGTAAGCTCATTCGGCTTCTTTCCTTCACGGTGCCGAAATTGTGACATATAATCGCGATCTTGGTATTCGCGACACAATTCTTCAATCGCAAATAACCCGCCGCAATCAAAATTCACGTTCGGCAACAATTCTGCCAACCCGCGATAACGGGAAGAGAAATACCATAAAGCCGTCGAGGAATGTTTTGACAAAATCGCTTTCGGAGACTTCTTTGCAAGTTCGATATGCAGGCGAAATGGTGCTTTGTAAGGGTCAATGGATGAAATTAGGCGCTCTATTACTTCAAGTAAAAGGATAAGAAAATCGCCCCCCTTAATCTCGCGTGGAAAAAGCAATTTTTCCCAACGGCTATATAATGAAGCGCTCTGCTCTAGTTCAACGTAATGTTGTTCAAAAAAAGACCGAAGCGTCAACAGTAGATCATCTAATTGTCGCCGTGGAGTTTCATCAAGTTGCCCAAGCAATGAAATTTCGTCAGGATTAAGTTTCGTTTCGGTCTGCTCGGCAAAAAAAGAAATCGTTTGGGCCCCCAATTTTTCAGATTTAGTAACTATTTTCTCAAACAGTCTGAAAATTCTATCCTCTTCCCAATCCAAAGAACGAATTTCATCCTGGGTCTTGATATCGCTAATAGGCGTATGAATGAAACGATTTATTAAATTATGGTGTTGTGAAGTTATGTCGTTTTTTGCCTCTTCAAACCAATCTTCTAAATCGGCAATTAAGAGATTAACCCCTTTGGGAGTACGCTTGGCCGCATATTCTCTTAGGGCAACAAGCGTCTTATTGAGATGGGACTTCCACTGTTTCTTTGTAGCTTTGCTAATATTTACAGCATGAAAAGCGCTGCGATATTTCCAACCACCAACTTCGAACAGAGAAACACCCAAAGCTTGCGGCAATGGTTCCCCGGTTCCAATCAATTCGTACGTACTGCATATGTAATTACTTAATTGAGATAAAGATACCGCGGCATCATCCACAAGAACTTCCAATAGCCTTATCAGGCCTCGCATATCCTCCTGGGTCATGCGACTAGAAATATCAGTGATCTGAGCCAGCAAATCCGCCGGGCTAACCTTTAAATCTTCACTAACGATTGAATCTAGCTGATCAACAATTGATTCGCGTTCTTTATCCCCGCTTACCAATATAAGCAAGCTTCCCGCCGGCAAATCTTCATTTCGGTAAGATGTAAGAGTCCGATCTTCTTCTGAATCAACAAAATATTTATCTGCTATATCAAATGCACCTCGAAATACGGAGTCAAACTTAAGGTAAAGCGAACGGCTCAGTTCAGAGTCTTGCAAGATTTGTTTTGCGAATTCTTCCAGCTCGGCGGGATTAAAACCTTTCAAATTAATTCGAGAGGTTCCCTCGCCTTCTCTGACCTTGGCACGAATTCTTTCAATGAGTGCCTTTGCAACCAATTGCGCCCCTTTTAATTGCTCAGACATAATAAACCTGCTTTTCTTCAGAAAGACGCACGCTCTGCTCTCCGTATCGATTAATAACGTAAGAACAGCCGTCTGATAGGCTGCGTAAACAGCCAAGTGTATTGAGTATGAGCCTTAACCGATTGGCATTAGAATCAAAGTCATCCTTATCTGCTTCCCGACCGATATAATTGCTTGCATGCACATCGCTAATAATAAAACCATACCTTTCATAAAGCCGATCGAGAAAGGCACGAAATTCCATTCTTTCTTTAATATTACAAAGAACAAGCGTTCTCATAAAATTATCCGTCGGCGCATAGCGATAAGCATTTGTTCCTCGCCTAGAAGACAATCCGCACCACCGGGAATAGGCATGATGGATCTGCTCTACGCTGTCTTCATGCCGTTCTATGGCCTCTCTTCTCACGGTGTTCCATAGTTCCCCAGCATCTTCGATGTTATTCCAAGGCTTTCCTTCGGATCTTGAAAGAGAAATTCGTTTTTCGAGAATTTCCAATAAGTCATTCTTTCGGTTTTTCTTTATGGTTGTGGCAATTTCAGTATCCAGCTCTAAAGTTTCTAAATAAACCGATAATGCCTGAGGAGTTATCTCATCATTGGATTTCATCGAGTTCTTCGAAAGGCGTCTTACCGAATCACTTTTTCTTCCAACTATCTCAAGCACATAAAAAACCCGCGGATCGCCTTTGGGCTCAGAAATTCGCTTGCCTGTACGCAAGATGTAATTTACAACATGAAAGGCAATTAACCTCGATAGATGAGGCACTACGTCAAAGTCCGGCATCGGGACTGACATAAGACAAGCTATGTCCTCTCCCATCAAATCAAATTCAGGGGCGTTAGGGTAAGGCAAATATCCAATTCTGGAATCTGCGCCTGTACTATCTTCGCGAACGGAATCAGGTGCGAGTTTCTCGATAATTCCTTTCCAAACATTATCTTTATTAAAAAACAAAGTCTCGAAATCCTTCCAAAGGGCTTCGCCCTTTGAAGACCTTGCTAACATTAAATAAACCAGTTCTCCTGTGCGCCCAAAAAAGCGACGATCATTTGAAAAGTTCTTTTCATTTAAATCTTCAAATAGACTTTCACGACAAAAAGGAAAGAGAAATTTAGATGTCCACCGCTTGTTTGAATGCATCTCAATAGCAGTCTTACGCATTTGCTCAATCACTCGCACATAGGACTCGAAGGAATCGAATCGGTTGCGGAGATATTCAAAATTTTCCGGGATTTCAGAATCAGCCCCGATTTTTTTAGCACGCACTTGTAGATCCCTCAAATGATCTTCCCATTTTCTCGTATCCGTCAATTGACGATCTCGGGCAATAATGCCAATATTGGGATTGTTAAAAATTAGAAATCGCAATGCCAAATTTCTTCTATGAGAAAGCCGAACATCGCCCACGGCCGTTGATTTATCAAAAGGTATTTTCCCTTGCCGCTGCACGCTATCCATAACGCATAACAGTTCTAGAAGAATGAGCATCGGATTTTGTTCCTCAATAAATCGATGCCCCCAAATTCCCTCATCAAGCCAAAAATGGGCAGTACCCTCTTTAAAAGCCCGGTATTCCAGCCAAGGTCTATCGATTCCCATAGACCTTTCCCTCCGTAACTTCTAGCTCATGCTGAAGTATTTGACCTTCTTTAGAGATCGTAACAAATTTTAGTTGATTAGAATGTTCCGCTGAAGCAAATTTGTTTTTCATGATTGCAATTAATTGCGATTTGAAATTTAAAAAATCCTCATAACATTCGCTTGAAAAACTTGACGGAAGAGCGCCGCGAGCAACCCGGCAGATAAATTCATACCGGGTTAGATTGAGTCTCATCCCCACTAAAGGGTTGCCAAGATAATGAACTTCCAGCAAAACCTCCGGGATTAGTTCTACAAGTCCCCGTTTTAAGCTAAGATGAAGTGCGGGCATGTTTGGATCATTTGGTATCGTGTAAGATATTACGCGCGAAATCTTAGCCTGAGAATCCGTCCCAGATGTTGCTAAATAGAGGGTCTGTTTATCGTCAATGAGAGCTCCGATAAAAATTCGATTAAGTCCGCGTATGATTTCATCAAGAAAACGAGTGGGAATTGCTCTGCCTGATCGCAGACGATTTAAAATTTGATCGCGGAATTGGCCACCAAAATGATAAACCGTCAGATCAAAAAGGCCGTAAGTTCGCTCTAAGCTTTTTGGTAATTCAAAAAAAAGACGCCTCCTAAGTGCTGCTAAATCCTGTAAAAACTCCTCTGGATCGTTAGCATCACCTGAAAGGTAACGTTCTCTTTTAGCCGAATGAGTCTTTATATCAAAGAAATAGTGATCACTTAAAACGACCTCTTGATGATCTTTGCTGTAACGCTGTTCTTGATCTCCAAAAACCAAAAGCGTATCAAATTTATTACTTGTTTCTTCACCGATTCCAATGCTGTTCAATACTGCAAAAGGTTCTTTCGAATAGCGTTGTCGTGAAGATAGATTTAAACCGAAGATATTTTGAAAATATGCTCCTGAGATTGGCCTAGCTGAAGCCGCTACGGCAGGAATATCCTTGCAATCAACTAGCTTGGACGCATTATCTACCTCACAATGTCCCGTTAATGCGTTGGCGATTAAAAGCAAAAGTTGCCGAATACTTAAGTGATAACCGTTTAGATCACAAAGCTCCAATAATGCGTGAAAACGCTCACGGATGGTGCTATCGAGAAACCTTTTTCGATTTTCATGAATGACGCAACGAATTTTAGGATCCTCGCTCTTCGAACCTAAGCATGTATTGCACACATCCCATTTTGATGATTCCAGCAATTCATCCAATATCTTAAGTGCCATTTGAGCTGCTGAGGTTCGGCTCAAATCGAATATTGTTAGTCGCCCGCTTTGAGCAATTCGTTGCTCCTGCCGATTCAGCAATTCTTCGATCAAATCCGCTAATGGCTCCAATTTTTTTTGATATTGGTCAACATATTCTTTTTTCTCGTTGCGCAAAGTCACTTGATCAGTGAGAATGCCTTCGTTTGCTGCAATGAGATAAATTTCTTCTGATGATTGACCAAATACCGCATCGCTCAAACCTGTCAACACATTGAACTGTCCCTTATGTCCTAAAGCGGTAAAATCTTTGATAATCACCAGTTTGCGACCCTGCGGCAGCTTTATTTTAGGAATTCTTTTATCCCAGTCTTTATCATTTCCACCTAATCGATAAAAAACTTGTCGGCACAGATAAGTTTTTCCATCACCGGGAGTACCGGTTAATATTACCGACTCGGGATTCTTTGAACTCATCAATGTAATTAGTTCTTCGAGAACGGGGGAAGAAATTTCTGGCGGCCGAACCTTATAACGTGCTGCGGCGGATATAATGTGTTCATCAAACGCCGCCTCATTCTTGGCGGAAGGACCATATTGCGTTATAAACTTAACCCAAGGATTACCTTGATATTGGGTTTCTGTTGTCATAAATCCTTCATTTTATAAATGACAGATTAAGCAGGGATTATTGTCCCCGTTTTCTGAAAAAATTTTTTCTAGAACTTCATGGAGCGGCTTATTGATGTTCCGAGCTTTTTCCTTTTCCAATTGTATAACATGCTTCTTTTTAATCTCAGCAATTCGATCAGGCTTGGACAAATCTTCAAGACTTTCGTCCCCGTTCCATGTAAAGGCCCTGCCTGTCTTAGGGTCGAATTTTTCGTATTGCTTAGCACGCTCAAACAAATCTGGATGCCTTTCCAATAAGCCAACCCATTCTATTTTCCGCTGGAAAAAACAAAAATAACATCCGGATCTTGATCTCCATTTGTAATATGCGGGCAAACCTACCCCTGAGTTTTCAAGGATTTTATAAACTGCTGCTTTATCGATACCAGCGTCAATAAAAGGGAAGACAACTTTGATGTTAGCCGATGGGTTAATCATGCCTTTACGTGTATCTTCATCCTTTCTGATAGCGACATAGCTCACCGCCTCATCCGTACCAACAAAAGTCTCAATGGGTTTCAGCTTCAAATTGATCGTACACCATCTCTGTCTCGGCGAGGGCAGATAATTTCCATTAAAATCTAACCAATAATCAAAATTTTTTTCTGGATTTAATCGTGCAATCGGCTTACCCAGGAATTTTTCCAGAACGGCCAGATAATCATATGTTTCTTGAAGTTCTGCGCCCGTGTCACAAAAAAAATATTCCATGTCAGGAATCTTATCGCGCATATAGATAGCTAATGCCGTACTATCCTTGCCTCCGGAAATTCCCAAGATATGTCTTGTTTTATTTTTCATGCCGCACGTAGCTAGAGACTTGTTTTTATTTTTTGGTGATCAATTATTTTCATCGCGAATTTTCCGAGTAGCCCGAGCAAAAGATCAGCATCTAATTTTTCTTCGAATTCTTTCAAAGAATTTTCCAACTCATGGCCGACTTGCAACAAACGCTCTTTTTGAATTGGAGACAAATGAATAATTTTATAGCGCTCCGGATTATGACTGGATGTGATCGATATCTGAACAATCTCATCTTGAGATTTACCTGAGTTAGCCCCTTTCTCGATAGCTAGCCTTTCGTATTTCTCAAGTCGTGCTTTCATACCAGCCATTTCTTGCTCAAATTTTAAAAGGTCATCATCCGTCCACTTCTGCGGTGGCCGCCCAGTCACTACCGTGCCTATAGACTCTAACCAAGCGCGTTGCTCCAGATGATCGGTTATCCTAGTGAGGAATCCTTTTAGCAGTGGATCTAAAGTAACACTATCTATTCGTTCCGCACGTTCCATCATGATATCTCGGTAACTACCTTCTGCATTAGATAATGAAAAAGTATGTAGTAATATATTTTCGATTTTTCCAAAAAGTTCGGCTTCCTTTCTTTGAAGCTCGATAAGACATTCTCTTAATCTAGTCACGAATTCTTTCGCGAAATGCTCATCTTTCCCTTTGATTTCAAAAACAGATTTTAATCCACAAGCGACGGGCAAGTCAGAATAAAGCAAATTGGCTGGTTCACGAGATTCAAGCAAACAATTTCTAACACTTTTCGCTGTTTTGCTTAAACTTGAAGTTTTCTGCACATATTCAGGTAACGTGCGGACAAATCCAAATAACATTTTTACAATATCTAAAAGATTAGATTTTCGCGTCTTGGTTATCTCAAGATCTTGGCGAGTAATGGTTCTAATAATCTGATCAAATATCTCGGCCTTAACGCCCGTGATGCGGCAAAGTTGCATTGAATATTTGTGTGGTACCTTTGAAATCAAATCAAAATCCGTAGATTGAATAACCGGCTTAAAGGTTCCTTGCTCAAAAAGGGCAATCTCCGAGTCATATGCTTTTAATAACATGCCCAAAATGATCGGCACAATGCCTTCGCGTACTCCAAAAGGCGGTTTCTCCATTAGAGCAAAAAGTTCCAAAAGAGGTACTTTTCTATTTTGATTTTTTTCGAGATGTTTATTTATAGCTCTTATTAATGGGCGCCATGATTTTTCCAACTTTTGACTTTCTAAAACGAACCGCCATGCGTTTCCTTCCTTCTGATGCATACCGCTTTTCAACAAAATAGCGCGGTACATGCTCATTTCAGGTGGATACCCCTCAATTCCTAAGGAAGGCTTTTCGGAAGATTCCAGCACTGCATGGAGCAGTACATTACGTGCAGCTGAGGCCGTCGAAGAAACTTTATTTCTATTGATCAATTCGTTTTTAATTAATGGCGTACAACAAAATATTTTGTCGCAGATATCCGATATCCAATTTGATAACTCTTTCTTAGAAACATTGTGACGAACACGCGGTCGTAGCCCATCTATCCAAGTCGTTTCAATTGGAGATGACCCTCCCTCTCCAAAAAATAATTCATTAGTGGATTCTTCTACTAGTCGCTCAAGTTGCAAAATTCTGGCTTGAACTTCTCTCATAGCAACGGGTTCTCCTTGTAACTCTGGAGTGTTCTTTTTTACCCATTGCAATGAAAGAAGATCTGTAAAAATACCAATTAAACGGTCTGTGTGTTCGGCATAGCCAATAATAGTTCGGGCACGGATAGGCTGCTTAGCTTCTTTAAAGATTTCTTGAACTCGTTTGAAGGTATCTCTTTTGTTAAGATCAGCTTGAATAACTTGTAGTACCTGCCCATCTGCTTCCTCAATTTCTCTATTAAGCTCGAACGCAAGATTATCCACATCTACATAACGCAAACGGAAATATCGGAGTGTACCTGTACGATATAAATGCCTTTTTGCTACCTTGGGGCGAAGAGGAAACTGACTATTGAGTAGTTGCGTAATTTCTGTTGGAGAAATTTTGCTTTTTCTCGCTTCTTGAATTTTTTGCTCAATGTCAATATCACTTCCGCCCCAAAGAGCGTAAGACGAGGAATAACGACGAAAAACAATTATAGATTTCTTCTTCAGCCTCTGAAGAGCCTCTGAGGTTTCCCTTTTAGCCGCATCAGACAACTCCATTAAAGCACAATGTATGACTTTATCATCGATGGTCAAACCTAAAATGTCGCCGAGAACGCCTATGATTCCGATCGATTTAATAATTTTTCTCTCTTTATTGTCAGATGTCCTTGACAAAGCCTGATCGATTTCTATCCATTTTTTTCCGTTCACAGATGTATATAAATTGACGCCGAAGTTAGATGTAAAGTAGTCATAAAGATCTGACAATGTATAAAAGTTAGGGCGATTAGATCCCACAACTTGGGTGCAGTTTAAGAAGTTTGAGAAGCTCCCGGGCTCAGTCGAAGACAAAAAGGCAAAAAGGCTTCTCTCGTTTTGAGCAAAACGGCTGCGAAATAACGGGACCAACGCCATGGTGGCTAAGGGATGTAACGGAAGACAATGTTTAAGAGTATTTACGAATTGGGGGTGGTTTTTCCGTGAACCATTGGAAAAGAGATCTTCGAATTCATTAAATAGTCGGTCCGCTGCATGTTCAATCAATTTTATTTGCGATTTTTTTACATCTCGCAAAATCGCAGACGCGATCAACTTATAAACCTGGTCGCTTGAATCAACGAAAGAAACATCTTCAAAACGACCTTGGATTTTAGTCCATTCATTCTGCTTGCTCTTTTCCAAACGTGTAGCGTATTTTTCAAAAGATTGATGCAAAACCGTCAAAAATAGTATTTGAGATTTTTCGCTCCGCGAAGCTAATTCTGCGATTTTTTGAAGAATAAATATATCACTATTAATATTCAGAGCTGCGTTTTCGAGACACTTCCCTAATTCATCGATAACTAAAAGTAACCCTGCGCCTTTTGATTGCTTAACAGCTTGAGCAACAGCATCACAGCTCTTGATGACAAAATCATGCGACGGGACATAGCCTGATTCAGTTTTCTTTACGCACTTTTTTAATTCTTTAAAGATTTTAGGTTTAGCACCGAAACCTTCGTAGAAATCTTCGAGGCCATGCAAAAGAGCTTTTATTACAGCGATCTCAATGGATTCGCGACTCGCACATACAAAAGCATTGCAAAAACCATTTTTTGCCCCTCCCAGCAATTTAATCTTATCTACCAATTTTTTATGCAACCTTTTATCAGCAAACGATAACAGTTCTCTAGCTCTTTGAACACTTACCAGAGAACTATTCCCCAACAAAGATCTTAAAAATACTATAAAGGCCGACTTGCCCGACCCATAAGGGCCCGTGATAGACCAAGCCCTTGTTGATAATGGCTGATCAAGTGCATCAACAATGCGCCAAAGCGTCCGTAATGGAGATTCTGTGATAATGTAGTCATCGAGAGTTCTATCTAATTCAATTTGTACTGAACGGTGGAAGCGTGATTTGATGCGATATAGCTCACTTAAATACATGCTGAAGTCTTCCCTTCATAATATTCTTTCAAAAAATCTTCCGAATCAACTACGTGCCGTCTATAAACCTGCCTCAAGGTCGAAGTTTCATCATATTGGAATGCACGATTGGATAATTTCTCAAGGTTATCAAGTCGATAGGCAAGTGAGTCTTCGTCGATTTTAAAAACTACTCCAGGGGAACCTTCTCCGTACGCAATATCTTCAAATGATAATGTGCCTTGATTCTCATGAAATCGGTTCCAATATTCGGTTAATGCAAAAGCAAAGATGGCATTCGGAAGTTCGATCTGCGACCCTCTCGAAAAAACATATAGGCCTCTTTGACCAAAATCTTGGATAAGCCCCAGCTCAGTCAAGGGACAGTCTAAGGTGTCTTCTAAAATTCCAGTTTTCGTATTTCTGGAAGGAACGTAAGTTCGAATAAAGCAATCAATGTCGCGCTCGATAATATTTAACGATTTGTTATAGTCATTCGACTCTGCGAACTGTATTAATTCGTGAAAAAGCTGGTCTTTGGTAAATTCAACGTGAGAGAATTTATTAAACGCAAAGTACCACGATGTAGCCTTTTCCGGCTGCGTGCAGATTTTCCAGTGAAGCAGCCAAAGAGTTGCAACATCCTCTAGGTATGGATCCCAGCCGTTATCCGTAAGAAGTTTTTGTCCAAAATGAGATACATGGAATTGCCGGCTTTTACTTCCTAAATCTTTTGCTTCGCCCACCACCTCGGTTAAGTTAGCCCAATGCCTAATGGAATGGACCATATTTTTACCTACCCCGAGTTCTACTAAGGCGTCTTCTCTTGTAAAGATTTTAGGATCCGTCTTTACAGCATCAACAGCCTTCTTTAACCATGTATAACGAAAAGGGAAAGTATCATGCCCAGTAAAGTTTGGCCTTATGGAACGACCGGTAAACAAATTCTTATTTGCTGTTCGCATCTTTGTTTTTCTTCTGAGATAAAAAAACCCAAGCACACAATGGCTTGGGCTTATAAAAAGTAAAAAATGATAACTTTAGAGTCTGGCAATAGTTATCCCCTTTTGATTTATTTTGGCATTTTACCAGTTGAAATAGAATTCGTAAACAACATACTCGGAATGGAACTATCGGTAAATATTAGTGTTAGATGTATCCTTGAACTAAAAACTGAGATTAAAATGAGAATTTTGCGATTGAAGCCAGTGGCGCGGAGAAAAAAATTTGTTTCTACTCAGATTCAAGGGGCATTTTTTCAATTAAAGCGACTTTTTGCATTAAATTACTTTCGAACTGAAAATCTTTATTTCTTGTTCGGCCGGACTCCCAATCAGCAATCGCATCTTTGCATACTCCCAAAAGCTTAGCTAGTTCCCTTTGACTTAGGTCTAATTCTAATCTTTTCCGGCGAAGGCGCTGTCCTACCGTTTTTTGTTCGCAAGGAAAATCTCTATAGATCACCTTGGCAGATAAAGACTGAAGTTCAGGAAATAGCGTTTTAAGCTTACGAATAATTGGATAATCCGGCCTCATTCCATCTTTTTCCCAGTTAATAACCGTATCTTCCGTAACATTTAGATTTTCGGCTATCCTTTTAAGCCGCCATCCTTTTTTCATTCGAGCCAGCCGGATATGTTCTCCGAAGGTTTTTGGAGGGGGAAGTTTTTCCCAAGGCTTTGGGATATTTATACTTAGCGTATAGGTAAGAGCGTCTTCCTGTGAAAAGTTGTCGATAACTCCCGCAGGCGTGTCCCTGAGAACTTCCAACTGTCCCCACATCGCCTGGGAACTAACACGCTCCAC
>CAYQTU010000001.1:44193-91185 GCA_964420575.1 uncultured bacterium | reverse complement strand
GAAACGGAATTCACCGTTTCGAAACGGGAGCCCACACTAAACTTATGCTGCCCCTGAATTTCACGGTCGGCTACGCTTATCAGATCAACGACCGTGCCCATGTGGAAGCGGATTTTACTTATACGCACTGGAGCGTTCATAAACGCCTTTATATCAATAGTGATCCGGTCAATCCCGTCGATGATCTTTTACTTCAAGGGATCGGCAACACGGATAAAGATTACAAGAATGGATACGGATTGCAGTTGGGCGGAGATTACAAATTGACCAAGAAGCTTACGCTCCACGGCGGGAGCTATTTTTATTGGACCCCTGTCCCGACCGCTCACTGGTCTCCCGCGCTTCCGGACAGCAACCGTTTGTGTTTTTCGCTGGGTGCGGATTATGAGATCACCAAGAATCTGATCTTCGGCCTTGCCTATTGGCAGCAATTTTTCCTGACACGGCGCATCAGCAATGAAGTCGGCCAAAACCCTTCCATGCTGATGGCCAGTGATGTGGACGGAAAATACTTCACTTTTCTCCAGGCCTTTACCGTCAGCTTGACCTTAAAATGGGACAATCTATTCGGAGGCGGGAAAGAACCTGACGTTGCCTCAACCTCAAAAGAACCGGAATCTCCGATGGCCGCTGTAGAAGCGGTCACAACAACGCCTGCGGAATAAAATCCTGAGGTTTTCTCGGGAGAGATCTTTTGAGGAAAGTTCTGAGAGGATTATTTCTTCGTTTTGCTCGCCTTATAAGTATCGAGATCGAAATACTTCCATTCTTCATAAGGCGTCCGGGCCAATAAATGCGAAACGGCTTCCGCGGGGTCTTTATCTTCAAAAAGGACTTGATAGACCTGGTCCATGATCGGGACCTGCACATCCAACTTTTTACAAAGTTCATGAACGCTCAGTGAAGTGTCCACGCCTTCGGCAACCATATTCATCCCCGCCAGGATCTCTTTGATCTTTTTGCCTTTTCCCAGTTCCCGGCCGACAAACAAATTCCTTCCGTGTTTGGAAAAACAGGTGGTCACAAGATCGCCGATCCCCGAAAGCCCGAAAAAAGTATTGGGATTGGCCCCGAGTTTAACGCCAATGCGCACCATTTCATAGATTCCCCGCGTAATAAGTCCGGATTTAGTATTATCTCCGAATTTCAAACCGTCACAGACGCCGGCAGCGATCGCGATCACATTTTTCAAGGCCCCGCCTAATTCCACTCCGGTGATATCTTGCTGGACGTAGACGCGAAAATGGGGATCCCGCAGGTGTTCTTGGACATATTCGGCGTTCTTCCGGCTATCGGAGGCGGCCACCGTCAAAGTCGGGATCTTCCGGGCCACTTCTTCCGCGTGTGAAGGACCTGAAAGCACAACAATAGGAAGATTTTTTCCGAGCACAGAACGGATGATCTCTGACGGCCGGAGGCATGTCTTTTTCTCGATCCCTTTAGCGGTACTGACCAGGATCTTATCCTGAAAAGGCAGTTCCCGGAGCTTGAAAAGGATATTCCGGAGATATTGGGCCGGGATCGAAAGGATCAGGATCTCTCCAAAATTCACAGCTTCTTTAAGGTCAGAGCTGATCTTAAGGGTTTCGGGAAGCGGAACGCCGGGAAGGAATTTGACATTCTCCCGTTCTTTGCGGAGCACTTTGACATAATCCGGAAAAGCCGACCAGAGCATGACCTCATTGCCCCGTCTGAGATTCACCAAGGCAAGCGCCGTTCCCCAGCCCCCATCTCCTAACACTGTAACTCGCAGATTTTTCGGCACGGTTCGATCCTTTAAAAATGATTTTGTACTTTAACACGCACCCCGGACAGGGTCAATGCCTTACCGGGAAGAAGATCTTTTGTCTTTGAGTAAAGCGAATTCCTTTACGGCATTTTTGATCTCTACGGGAACGCGGCACGGCCGCATACCTTTTGTGACAAAAACATGGACTGAATACCCCTTCACAAGCACCTTCTGGGTCCTAGCCTGCATCACTTGGTATTCAAATCGCAGCGTACTGTTCCCGATCTCCGCCACGCTGGTCCGGACAATGATCTCGTCATCATAAGTTGACGGGGCAATGTACTTGGCATGGACCTCCGCGACCGGGAGATAGATCCCTTTTTTCTCGCATTCGGTATACGGCAAGCCTAGCGCCCTGAAATATTCGGTGCGGGCCGCCTCGAACCAGACAAAATAATTCGCGTAATAAGTGATCCCCATTTGGTCCGTATCCGCATACAAAACCCGGTAACGATAATCAAAATAATCCATAAACAGCTCCTTAAAAGAAACTTTTCTTCCCGGAATGGGTTTTTTCTTTCCGCTCCGCCGCCAATTTTTCCAAGAGTTCGCGTTCCGGCTTGCTCAATTTCGTGGGGATCTCAATATCCACTTTAACAAATTCATCCCCGCGCCGGTCATCAACGTTCAAAAGAGGGACACCTTCCCCTTTGATCTTCAGAACTTTCCCCGCAGGAGTCCCGGGGGCGATCTTCAGGACCGTATGCCCCGTCAGCGTCGGCACCTCGACTTCCCCTCCGAGAACCGCTACGGTATAAGGGATCAAAGTTTGACAGTAAAGGTCCTGCCCTTGCCGGTCAAAGGTCCTATGTTTTTTGACCCTGACATGAAGATAGAGATCGCCTCGCCCGCCGCCACTCTGTCCGGCCTCGCCTTCTCCGGTCATGCGGATCCGAGAACCATGTTCGATCCCGGCAGGGATCTTGATCTCAAGTTTCCGCACCTTCCGAGTACGGCCTTCTCCCCGACAGGCCGGGCAAGGTTTTTCAATGAATTCACCTTCACCGCGGCATCGCGGACAAGTTTGCCGAAGCGTGAAAAACCCCTGGCTCATCCGGACTTCCCCGCGGCCGCCGCAATCCGGGCAGGTCTTCTTTTTCGAACCGCGTTCAGCCCCGCTTCCTTGACATTCGGCACAAGTTTCCCGTCTCGGGATCTCTACGTCAATCTTCTTCCCCGTCAAAACCTCTTCAAGTTCGATCTCAATGGTATATTCGAGGTCAGAACCTCTTTGCCCCCGGGTCCTCCGGCGACCGCCCCCTCCGAGAAAATCTTCAAAGATATCCCCGAAAATATCACTAAAACCCCCAAAGGCATCCTGAAAACCTTCAAATCCGGAGAATCCCGTCCCGCCCAGGCTATGTCCGAATTGATCATACCGTTCTCTTTTTTCAGGATCGCTCAGAATGGCATAAGCCTCTGCGGCCTCTTTGAACCGCTCTTCAGCTTCTTTATTCCCGGGATTGCGGTCGGGATGATATTGAAGGGCTAATTTCCGGTAACTTTTCTTGATCATCTCGACGTCAGCATCGCGACCAACGCCAAGGATCTCATAATAATCTCGTTTGTGTGCCATAATTAAAAAATTAAAGACGGGAGACTAAAGAGAACTTCAGACTTCAGTCTAAGGTTATGGATCACTTCAAGTGATCTCGTCTTGTTTCCCTGAAGGGTCTTCAGAGGTTTTAGTCTGTTTCGGAGACACGCGGATCCTTACCTTGGCAGCTCTGAGCAACCGGTCATGGAGCATGTATCCCGGCGCCAGTTCGTCCACGATCACATCTTCCGGTCCTTCTTCGCTAACATGAGCTACTACTTCATGAAAATGAGGATCGAATTTTTCTCCCAAGGTCTTAAGTCGGACAAGCCCGTGCACTTTCAAAGTATCAAACAGTTGCTTTTCAACCCTCTGGACGCCGGAGATCAAACTGTTAAAATTCTTTTCCGCAGATTCCGGAGTATGTTCCTTGCGGTTAGCTTCTTCCGCATGCTCGATCGCGCGTTCAAAATTATCCAGCACGGGGATCATCTCCCGGAGGATACGTTCCTGGCTAAATTTGATAAAATCCTCTTTTTCGCGGGCATTCCGTTTTTTAGCATTTTCAAAATCAGCCGCTGCGTGCAAAAACCTTTCCCGGAGGCCTTCTAATTCTGCCAGTTTTTTTTGAAGGTCTTCATACTCTTGTGCTGAAATTTCGACTTTTCCGGATTTAAGCGGATTCATCTCTTTGTCTCCGTGATGAGACCCTTCAGCTTTTAAAGGATGCCCTGAGGACGGCGGCTCTGATTTTTTTTTGGCTTCTGACATTAGATTCCTTCCAAACGGATTTTTTGTAAAAGTTCTCCGACCCGCATGGCCATTTGGGAAACAAGAGGGATCATCCGGCGGTAGGCCATCCGCTTGGGGCCTAGGATCGCCAGTGTTCCTTGTTTCTGATCGCCCATGGAATAACGGGCCATAATGATGGCGCAGTCTTCGAGCGCTTCATGTTCGTGTTCGCGCCCGATCGACACAACGATAGGCTTTTGAGTTCCGCACGCATTCTTCAAGAGCCAGCGCTTCAGAGCGTTCTTTTCTTCAAGGGCATAAATCAGATTTTTCACTTTCTGGACATCCTGGAACTCCGGTTTTTCAAGGATATGGCTCAAGCCTTGAAGCGAAAGCCGTAAACGGTCCGCTTCTTCAGTTCCCGGGGAATCAGGGATCGGCAAAAGCATCAATCCGACTTCTTGGGTCAGCGAAGAAAGTCCCGAGGAAATACGTTCCAAAAAATCCTCGACTTTCTGCTCCGCTACGGATTCCTGATAGAGCTCTTCGGATAATTTCTCAAAAAGGTTCTGAGGCTCCATATCTTCGAAGACATTATGGTCCAGATAATAACGGTAGCCGTGATCCGTCGGGATACGGCCCGAAGAAGTATGCGGATGGGTCAAATACCCCATCTCTTCCAAAGCCCCCATTTCATTACGGATCGTGGCCGGTGAAGAAAAAAGCGGGTATCGCTGCGCCACCGAACAGGATCCGACCGGCAGGCTAGTCTCGATATGGATCTCGACCACGCCTCGTAAGATCACTTGTTGTCGTTCAGAAAGGGTTTCCATAGAGGGGCTATGATAGCAAAAAAAGTCTTTTCTCTCAATAAGGGTTCAAGAGGCATTGCTCTCGGTTTAAACAGAGGGAGGAGATGTTTTGGGGGGGGAAGGCATTGTATCGGCAACGGCCATGGTGAGAGTTGGGCCAAGCTCCACTTTCTTCTTACGCAACCGTTCAAGGTCGTCTTTACTGATCCGCCAAGCCTTCATTTCCTTGGGGACTTCAAACTGCAAATAGTGGTAATCTTCGAATTGATAATCGTGAAGGACTTTCGCCGTCTCTTTCGCGGCTAAGGTCCAGAGGTAAAGCACGTCCTCATGGAGACCCTTTTGAGGCGAATAGATCGTATCTTTCGGATTCTTTAAGAACAGATTCATATCCAAAGCATAATAAGGCACGGGTCTTTCCTCATAACGAAAAGCCACTCTGGCGCTCGGGAAGGTCATATTGATCCTCTCATCGAGGGCCATGATCATTTGAAGACGCCGCGATAATTGTTTGGCAAGAAAAACCCCGAGTTTGATGTCCGGAGTACGGAATTCCGTTTCCCAATGGGCCAAGCTTTTCCGGATCAGATCTTTACTGATCGAGAGATCAGGCCCCAGGGTTTGGGTATCCATGGAGCTGAAAGGAATGATCTTTTTGATCACCCCGGCATCATCAGCTAATGCGACTTCAAAAAGATACTCTGTGGTCTTCACGGATAATTTGGGATTCTTACTGTCTTTAGCTCTGGCTTGGACTTTAGCATAAACAATGATCAGATTATTATGAACAGGAAGGCAACGAAGGTCCAAGATCTCCCAGCTCGCTTGACTGGCAGGACTGAATTGTCCGTTCGGATCGACAAAGGAAAAATCGGAGGTCCATTTAGCCCCCTCATTACCGCTAAAATAGAGCGCTTGGATCTCCTCCCGGGATTTCGTATTCAGATCTTCAAAAAATCTTCGGACGGCCCGGTCCCACACGGCGGCTTTGTTCATCTGGATCTCATGGATCACCCGCTTGCGGTATTCATCCCTGGAAATATCCCAGAAGCGGAGTTTCTTAAAATCCTCTTTGTACCCATAAAGCACGATCTGCATCCCCGTTTTTTCCACATCGGTCGCCTGCAGATAGTAAAAATCCACTTTTTTGTCCGTATTGATGATCACGCGCGAGACCGAGAACATCAAGTCTTCGATCTTATCCATCGCCTCTTTGGTCGGCTCAAAAAGCGCGTTGATATCCTTGACCTTCCCGGTCATGAGCGCTTCTTTGAAATCGCTCACAAAAACCTGTTTCAAAGGCAGGAAAACCCCCAAGGTCGTTCCGACGCTTTCGATCTCGATCCGGTCGATCCCGTATTCCTTTTTGGCGAGATCACGCAGGGATTGATGCAGGGTCGCTTCGGGATAGGTCACCCCGCACCCCGAAAAAAAGAGAATGGCTGTAAGGAAGAAAAAACAAAAACCGAGTCTTTTTTTAATCATGGCAAGTTTCAAGTCGTTGGACGAACCTTAAGCGGCCGGCGGTGTATCTTGTTTCAGCGAGAACCGGCGCGGATTGGTCTTCCCATACTCCGCAAAGATCGCCTCGATCTCATCATAGTCCAGTTCCTGCTTAGCCAAAAGTTCATGCGCAAAACGTTCGACCAGCTGATCCTCTTTCCGGAGAAGTTCTTCCACTTCTTTCATGCATTTTTTAAGGATCGCATCGACATCCTGATTCAAACGTGTTTTCATCTCTTCAGAAAGAAGATCCTGAGCTACGGTATAATCCCCCACAAGGCCCGAAGGCCCCATACCGTATTTCCAGACCATAGCGTTGGCAATGTTCGAAGCCGTATTGAAATCACTGCCGGGACCGCCGCCGACGCCCGTTGTCGTAGTTCCGAACTTAATTTTTTCCGCAACATAGCTCGCCACGCACACTTTGATCTGGGCTAAAAGCGATTCGCTGTCCTGAGTATGCCATTCTTCCATCGGGGTCGGATGCACGACGCCCAGCGAGGATTTTCGCGGAATGATCGAAGCCTTAAAGACATCATTTCTCGGATGCAGGAGATAAGTGACGATCAAGTGCCCGGTCTCATGATAGGCGGTCATTTCTTTTTCCTTCACGTTCACGGTCAGCTTTTGTTTCATCCCGAGCTCGATCCGTTCGATCGCTTCCGTAATATCCTTGAGCGAGATCACATCTTTCTTGTTCCGGGTTGCGATCAAAGCGGATTCTTTCACGATATTCTCGATATCGGCCGGAGATTTATCGACCGCTTTACGGGCAAGGCGTTTGCAATCGATGGAGGCCTCGTGCTTAACCTTCCCGAGATAAAATTTAAAAAGAGATTCGCGCCCTTCCAGGCTGGGCTTACGGATATAGACTTTACGGTCAAAACGTCCCGGACGGAGAAGCGCCGGATCCAGACTGTCTTCGGGAGCATTGGTCGCTCCGATCACAATGATATTTTCCTGACGCCCGGAAAGACCGTCCATTTCCACGAGGAGCTGGTTCTGCGTAGTGTTAGTCTCGTGACCGCCGAACATATTGAAGGTACGACGATGACCGATCGCGTCCAATTCATCGATAAAAACCACACATCCGCCAAAGCCATAAGCCAAACTGCGGGCCTTGGAAAAAAGCTGACGCATACGGCTTGAGCCTACCCCGACAAAAACTTCGTTGAATTCGCTGGCAGCCATCGAAAGAAAAGGCATTCCGGCTTCGGTCGCGATCGCTTTGGCAAGATAGGTCTTTCCGCATCCCGGAGGTCCGATCATGAGGATCCCGCGGAGGATCTTGCCGCCGATCTTTTTCAGACGAACATGATCTTTGATCAGCTGAACGACTTCCCAGCATTCTTCTTTAGCTTCATCGATCCCGATCACATCCGTGAAACGGATGTTCACATCATGGGCTTTGACCTTTTTCTTATTGATCTGAGTGAATCCGCGTCCGAGAACGATCTGATAGAGATAAACAAAAACGACCGCGTTAATGGTCATGAGAAGCATCTGAATGGGCAGCTGCGCCAGTGTGATATTGCGGTAATAACTCTCGAGCGATGACATTCCCCAGATCGAAAGCCCCACCAGAAGGATCGCACTTCCGATAATGGTGATCCTGACCCAGTTGTTCAACCAGAACATTTTCAGACGCCGGTAATAATTCATGATTTTTCCTATTCGCTTTAGCTGTAATAAGTTAGAGCTGTTTTTGTCCCGTTCGGGACTTGCGTATTGGGGGTATTATACTGGGAACCCCGTTGAAAATCACTTCGTTTCTTGTTTCTTAAATTACGTCCAAAAGACCGTTCTCTTGAGAGAGATTTATCCTTTAGACCCGTCTACCACCAGTAATCGTCAGCCCCTTCGTCCGGGGCAGTTTGTTTTCCCTGATCCGGAACGGCAACGGCTTTTTCGTCTTGGGACCGGGCTTCTCCGGAAGTTTCTTCCTGGCTTGGTAACGGCTCAACCGCTTCTGGCCCAGAAGAGGGCTGGGCAGCGACCGGGGCTTCTTCTTCCCACCAATCGGTCACGGCAGGAGCCTCGGTTGCTTTTTCTTTTTGGGGTTCCTCTTTTTTAGATTTTTCAAAAGGCGGATCGATAAAAAAAGTATCTTTAGGATTGAATTTCATGGAATAACTCGGCGGACCTTTGACCCCGTTCTTGGTCTCTTCCATTTTTTGTTTATACGAAACGGCATCCGATTGGGTATCCCGGATAGGGTCTTCCGCGCGCCGGATACTGGCCGTATTCAGCCCTGCAAAAAGAAGCACAAGGATTAAGAACAGGATCTTTTTATCCATAAATATCACCTTTTAAAGAATAACCTATAAAACTCATTCTGAACAGTCTTAGACCTCGAGCCGTGGGAAAATGTTCCGTCAAGTTCTGAGATATTTTTTAAGGTACTGCCCGGTATAAGAGCGCTCACAGTCGAGCAACCCTTCAACCGGCCCTTGATAGATCACTTGCCCCCCCTGATCCCCGCCCTCAGGGCCAAGATCGATGACATGATCGGCCAAGCGGATCACTCCCATATGGTGTTCGATCACCAAAAGCGAGTGGCCTTCTTCTAAAAGCCGGTCAAACGCTTTCACCAAATGGCGGATGTCGTCTTCATGAAGTCCGGTGGTCGGTTCGTCAAAAAGATAAAGGGTCGGCACGGAAGCACGCATCGAAAGCTCATGAGCCAGTTTAAGACGCTGGGCTTCTCCTCCCGAAAGGGTCAAGGTGGGTTGTCCCAACCGTAAATAGCCAAGACCCACGTCCTGGAGGATCGAAAGTTTTTCTTTTAATCCCCGGCCGTCTTTAAAAAATCCAGCGACTTCGTCAATCGTCATAGCGAGCACATCATCGATGTTCTTGCCTTCATAACGGATCTCCAGGACCTCCGGTTTAAAACGTTTGCCTTGGCAGGCTTCGCAAGGGACATAAATATCCGCGAGAAAATGCATTTCCACTTTCACCGATCCGTCCCCTTCACAGACCGGACAGCGTCCTTTGTCCACATTGAATGAAAAATGGCTGACCTCAAGGCCGGCCTGTTTAGCTTGAGCCGTTCCGGCAAAGATCTTGCGGACATCATCAAAGGCTTTCATGTACGTTGCCGGGTTCGACCGCGGAGAACGGCCGAGTGGCGACTGGTCGATCAAGGTCATGGCGCCAAGGTGACGGAACCCTTGGATCTTCCGAACGGTCCCGAGGTCTTCCTGAGAGACCGGTTCCCCTTTAGATTTCAAAAAATGATGATACAGGATGTTGTAAAGAAATGTACTTTTCCCGGACCCTGAAACTCCGGTCAGCACCACGAACTGCCCCAAAGGGATCTCGACATCGATCGCTTTAAGATTGTGCGCCTGAGCCCCTTCAATAATGATCTTTTCTTTTTTTCTTGGCGCGCGGGAGAGTTTTTGAATGCTTTTTTCACCGGAAAGATACTGCCCCGTAACAGAACCCTGCTCCTTCTTAAGATCTTCAAAGGTCCCCTGAAACACCAAGTGCCCGCCCTCGGCCCCTCCTCTGGGACCGAGATCGACCACACAATCCGCGGACCGGATCATCGTCCGGTCGTGTTCGACCACCACCACCGTATTCCCAAGATCCCTCAGTTTTTTGAGGAGTCCGATCAACATTTGATTGTCGCGCTCATGGAGCCCGATGCTGGGTTCGTCTAGGACATAAAGTGTATCGACAAGAGCGGACCCCAGGGAACTGGCCAAGTGGATCCTTTCCACTTCTCCGCCCGAAAGCGTACGGGACATGCGGTCCAAAGTTAAATAGCCCAGCCCGACCTCTTTTAAAAAACGGATGCGGTTCAATAATTCGATATAGACCGGCTCGATCTTTTCTTTTTGTTCGGGATCGAACCGGATTTTTTCTAAGAACCCCAGAAGATCGGCGATCGAAAGCGATTGCACTTCAGCGATCGTTTTTCCCCCAATCCGAAAATCCAGGGCTTCGGCCTTAAGACGGCTTCCCCGGCATACCGGACAGGTCACATAGCCCCGGTAACGATTCAAGAAAATACGGACATGCATCTTGTAGGTTTTTTTATTCAGATATTCAAAAAAATCCTCAACGCTAAAATAATCGTCCCCCTCATACCCTTTGAGAATCCAATCCCGGTGCTGTTTTTTAAGCTGCTTCCAGGGCTTGCGGACCGGGATGCGTTTTCTTTCGCAGAAATCGATCAATTGCCCTTGTTCCCAGCGGGTGCTCGCTTTGGTCCAAGGTTCGATCACCCCATCCTTCACCGATCGCGTCTCATCCGGAATCACCAGGTCCCAATCGATCGTGATCACCCGCCCGAACCCCTGGCACGAAGGACAAGCCCCGAGAGGACTGTTAAAAGAAAAAAGGTTGGGCGTAGGCGCTCTAAAAGATTTCCCGCAGGAGGAACAGTTCAGCGTCTCGGAAAATTTTAACCGTTTTTCGGCAAGCATCACTTCGATCTCCCCCCGGCCGAGACGGAAAGCCTGTTCCAGAGAGTCCACAAGACGTGTTAGATTCTTTTCAAGGATCTGCAGTTCATCAGCTCGAACGAGGATCGCGTCTGAAGATTGAGCATTTTTTAGCAGGATAGCGCTAGTTACCCACCGGTCTTTTAAAAAGAAATCTTCAAATCCCTGCCGCTCCAGTTCCCGGAGATTTTCTTCAAGATATTTGAGGCCTTTTTTCCCTAAGGGAACGTTGAAAGCGATGGAGGCTTCCTGGTCTGGATATTCCCGCATCAGTTTCTCAGCAACCTTTCGCGGGTCATAAGACTCCACGTTGATCTGACACGAAGGGCAACTCAGCCTGCCAATGCGCGCATAAGCGACCCTCAGATAGTCATTGATCTCTGTCTGAGTCCCGACCGTGGAACGGGCATTTGAAATCACATTCTTGGCCTGGATCGCCAAAGCCGGAGGGATCCCTTCCGCAGAATCCACTTCGGGTTTGGACATCCGTTCAAGGAACTGGCGGGCATAAGAGGAAACGGATTCGATATACCTCCGTTGGCCTTCCGCGTAGAGTGTGTCAAAAGCCAGTGAGGATTTCCCGGAACCGGAAACTCCGGTGATCACATAAAGTTTTCGGTGAGGAAGGATAAGGTCGAAGTGTTTAAGGTTGTGGGTCTTTACCCCACGAAGTACAAGGGCATCCAAGGCGAAGGCGAACTACAGTTCGCGGCTTAAAACTTCGTTGATCTTTTGAAGCAACTGTTTGCCGCCGATGATCCGCTGGGAATCTTTCTCGATATAGACCGAAGTGTTGTCCGCATCAACCCGCTTAACCATAAAAGCAATGACCCGCCGGTCCGCATCATTCAAACGGCTGTAATTGACATTACGGGCAACAATCATCCCTTTCTCCTTATCGGTCTGCTCGACTTGCCAATCCGTTTCATCATTCAGGGCATCCAGGACCCGGAGATAGGTCAGGTCATAAGGAAGTTCATAGTTTAGAACTTCATCGTTCGGCGCCAAGACCGATTTGGTGGCAATGGAACAACCGGTTAAAAAGAGGGCCACTAAAAAAAGGATCAGGACATTTTGAGCGGTACGTGACATGGTCTTTTCTCCTTAAAATTTTCCGAGCAGCCGGACGAACGGTCCTTGACTGCGGTAATTGTTCGCATGGCGCAGATCATCCGAGAAATCCGTAAAATTATACCCGACACCGATCCGCACATATTCGTAAATTTCACGGTCGATCTCTACCAGCGTCCCGTGCCTTAAAGTCTCCGCTGCGCTGGATTGCCAGAGGATACGGTATTCTAACGCGACATCCCATTTACGTGTAACATGAAAATTAATCCGATTCGCCGACAAAAAGGTGTTCAGTGCGAGATCATCCCCCACCGAAGTGGCGGCGGTTGAACGTTTCCAAGCGAATTTTTCGACGATCCCAAAATAGCGGTTTACATCATATGCACCGTCCAAAGAAACAATGTGCGCGGCTTCGTCAAACTCCATCCCCTGATAGAGACCGTTATTGAACTGTTCGTCATTTGCAATATCTTTGATGTAAGTATAACGTGTCAGAATGTTCAATTTGTCGCAGGCTATGGGCCGATAGGCAAATCCCGTGCTGAATTCTACAAATCCCGCAGGATGATCATCGGGGTCCAGAAGGTGCGTGCTCCCGTAATTGAACCGCGTCAAAAATCCCAGGTCCTGGGTGATCTGATACTGAACCGAATGACGCATCACTAGCTGTCCCATCTTGGGGGCATCCTGATCACGGCGGACTTCGACATAAGCCCGGGCGCGGAATTTTTTCCCTTCCGCATAAGCGACATACCCGCCGACCGTATTAAAGGTATTGGCCCGGGCAAGAGCCTCTTGAGCAGCTTGGTCTAAAAGACGGGTTGTGGAATTCAGCAAGTGACGTCTTTCGTATTTGCCGCCGTAGTCCCAGCGATCCCCGACTTTCCCGTCATAACCGAGAATATCGGAAAAACCATCCACGCCCTGATAACTTGAATACTCCCGCTCCGAATAGACCCTTGATTTCTCTGAAAGCGAGAAAGAATTCCCGATCGCGGTGGCCAGCGTCCGGTCCCCGATCCCCCGGTCATACGACCTCAGGTTCAAATAAGTGCGCCCGCCATTGCCGTGCTGCTTTTCAAAACCAAAATAGGTCGAATCCCCGATCTTCCCGAACATCTGCTCGACATACGCAAAAAGGTTCCGGAAGATCTCATACCGCAAACCGCCGCCGAACTGGTGGTCCCCTTTCCCGTCAAAGGTCGTTTGCGCTTTCACATAAGGCAGCAAACGGTCATTGATATGATAACCGACTTTTCCCGAAATGCCGTTCTCGAAGGGGACTTCTGAAAGCAGGGACGGGACAAGGTTGTCCGTATTGATGGGCGTTTCAAAATTGCGCCGCTGGTATTCCGCTTGCGCGAGATATTTCCCGTCATCATAAACGATCTGAGCCGTGTGGGTCTGCAAACGGTTATAAGGAACAGCGGCCGCCTGCTCTTCAAGGGGCATCAATTCCTCCATGGGATTACTGGAATCAAAACGGTATCGTGTGGACAAATTCTCAGTCCATTTGTAATTGGCCGTAACCCCATATTTTTTCAGACCCTCTTGGCTGCGCATGTGATCGTTCGAAAATCCGGGGTCTACGCCTTGCAGATAGCCTGACAAATCAAGATTCGTTACGGGCTTGGATTCCGCTTTGATCAAATAACCCTGCTCCCGATAGCGCGAATTCCTGTTCTTCAAGGTCGACAAGGTCGCATAGCTGATCCCACCGTCAAAAGAGACGGCCTGTTCGGTCTGCTGCAAATGGGTTTCCGCGTATTCCGCGGTCAATTTCGTGTTACGGCCCATTTTAACCGTCAGATCGACGGCACGAAGCTGGTAATTATCTCCCGGCCGTTTTTCTTCGATCCCTGTCGCCCCTAAGCGGATATGATCGCCGAGATGCGTGTATCCGCGGATCCCCTGATTGGGGGTTTCCATTGTATCGTTCTGAGGTTCATACTCGTAATCGACCACCAAATAAACATTGTTTCCGTCCAGGAGATCGGCCGTGGTGAGCGTATCGGTCGCCGCAACGGATGAAAGAGACCTTGAAAGAAGGATGCGACCTTCTTTGTAATCGATCTCATAATCAAGTCCCGGTGAAAGATCATAACTGCTGATCGTCATATCCTGGATCTTGTCGCGGATCTCGACCCGGATCTTTTCGCTGCCTTCCAGCATATTGCGGTACCGGGTATAATAAAGGCTTCCCCCTGTTGACATCAGTTCATTATGGTCTGCGATATGTTTGGTCTGCGTCCAAAAAAGTTTGAAACCGCGTTTCGGATCTCCGTAGACCGTGGTCCCCACCGTGTCATAATTAACTTTCAATCCGGAAAGCGTGCGGTTGTAAGAAGCCATTTCCGTATCGTTGAATTCCGTTTTAAAACTTCCCCATTTCACGAAAGAACGGTCAAATTCCACAAGCACGTAAAAACGCTCTTCCGTATCTTTCGCATCATAATCCCGGACCGAACCGTCACCATAGATCGGGTAATAATCATCCGGATCCAGGTTCGTGAAGATCGAAGAGGATTTGTCGTCAGTATCATACTTGGATTTCACCAGGAATTTCCCTTTAAGCTTTCCTTTGAGAAAATAAGAAAGCCGTCCGTCCTGCGAAAAACCGTGGCGAAGGCTGCTGTCCTGGCCCGCAGACTCAAGCTGCCCGTGGGTCCAATTGGCCCCAAGCTGCTGATCCCCCAAAGCGACCATAAAGAACGTGCTGTCCTTGACCTTGATCTTCTCACGATAGGAGATCGTTTCGCCTGAAGGCGTTGTCGAAGTAACAAGGATCTCCCGTTCGCCGGGCTCCGCATAAAATTCTTTTTGAAAAAAACCGCTTTCGGGGTCCACGCTTACCGGAGTATCGTTGATCCGGACCTCATAATCGGGTTTTGTTTTCCCCTGAACGCGCAGGGTCGGTTTAGCGACAAGCGGGATGCTTCGTTTTCCGTCTTTGAATAAATTGAAATCGCCGATCGGCGGGATCTCGGTCTCGTAATTCTTTTCGGCTTTGGGATCCAATTTGGAAAAGACCTGAAAAAATTTCAGCGTCGTCCAATCTTCGCGGTTCTTGGCATCCCGGACCTTGAGTTGATAGGAATAGATGCCGGGCTTCACCACAAGGCCGGATTCCGTGATCCCGGACCAAACCACTTCCGGGGGAGGCTTGGAAACCCCGTAACCGGTCCAGACTTCGCGCCCCATTTCATCGCGGATCTCAAGGCTCCATTTCTTGATGAAATCCCCGTAATTGAGATCGAACTTGAACACCGGTTCTTTTTCCAACACACCGATCCCGACCTTCACCACATCGGGGGTCATCGTCACATCCAGCTTAGGTGTGGAAACATCCACCCCTTGCGTCACCATCACCTTCAAATCCTTTTGAAACTCCTGCGGGATCTTGGAAGGCGGCAAAAGAATGGCGAAATTCGCTTTATTCATGATGCCTTCGGTGGTATGGACTAAAAAGGATTCTTCCGTAATGAATTTTGTCCCCTGCGGAAGGGTATGCCCGTCGATCTTAATGATATGCCGTCCGGGTTTCACACCGGGAATGTGGTAACGGCCGTACTCGTCGGTCACAATCCCGATCCCTTCTTCCGTATAGAGCCGGACCCAAGGGACGCCTTCTTCGCCTTTATCCTGGACGGTATTCTGGTTCAGGTCATTGAAAACTTTTCCGATGATGGTTCCTTCCTCAAAAACAGGATCCCCTTTCACAAAAAGACGGACACTGGCTTTTTCTGAAAGCAAGGCGGCACTAAAAACCTCAAGATTGACTTCATATTCTTTGCCGATCTGAACCCCGCCGGTAGTGGCGAGAACGAAACTGGCATCAAATGTATCCCCGGGAAGTAATGTCCCGGCCGGAATGATCAAAGATCCCTCGCGGAACGCCGCTTGGCGGCCGTTCAATTTAACCGAATCTTTAACATAGCTGAACCCGTACGGAACTTTGAACCGGAGTTCGGTATTCGTTAAAGTGTTTCCGGAGGCATTGGTAAAATGAGCGAAGATCCCGACCATGTCGCCGATACCGACCTGGGTCTTGGAAGCTGCAAGCGTAAGTTTCGCAGGATTGATCTCAGCGTTCGTTTGGTCAAAAATCACATACCCCGCACCGCCGTTGACCGTTCTTAGAGTAAAAGCCACACGGTTCGTTCCCGGAGGCGCAACACCTTGAATGGTGAAGGTCTGAAACCCTCCGCCCGGAACGGCATTGACATTCGTGATCAAAGCAGATTGCACGGTCGCAAAAGTATTATCGCTTCCGCTGATAGGATTCGCGGTTTTAAATTCGATCACCATTTGTCCCCCGCGACCACCTGCGGGGGCGATCCCGGATTCCGCGATCGCGCTGAAGGTTACGAAGTCCCCGGGTTTTACATTATTATAGATCTGGAAAGTAAACTGCCCTGCAGCAGGCTGAAGGCGCAAGGCAAATTGACCGTTCGGGATATTTGAGACCGGTCCCGGTTTTGTGGCATTGTCCACACGTGTCGCCCCGTTCGTACCGTCCCAGTTCCCGCCCGAACCGTTTCCGATAGGATCTTCAAAATTAGGATTGCCGAGAATATTCGCGAACGCGGAAGGAACGCTCAGGACTAAAAAGAAAGCCAAGAGCAAGAAAGGCAGAGCTGTCCTGATCCTGTTCTTTTGATTTTGCCTTTGGGTCATATGCATAAGGTTCGATCCGGATCCGCTAGAAACGGCGGCTTGAGAAGCTGACCCCGACCCGGAGATCGTAATTGGGGATCTGGCCGGCTTCATCGTTCTGTTTCGAGTGTTGGGCTTTTCCGATACCGATCCATTCCACGAACACCTTGGTCTTGGAAAGCCATTCATTTTCTTTCCAGCGGTAAGTCCTGAACGGCATCCACCGGACACCGGTCGATAAAAAGTACTGGTTCTGATACCAGAACGAGAAGTCATCGTTGTTGACGTGCTCGAACCTCAGGTAAGGCATAAGGACCAATTCGTCATTGATGGGATTATGCGGAAGCGGAATGCCGGGCAATTTGATCCCCATGATGACCGAAGAGTTCGCGATAAAGGCATTGAAACTTTTTTCGGAGCCGAAGTTGGTCTTCTCAACGCGGTAATCGCCGAAATATTCGCCCCACACATACTGACGGACATAATCCACGAACTTGACGGGTTTCGTTTCATCCAACGGCGGCAATTCCACGCCCCATTCATAGAAGATCTGGACGCCCCAGATCAGATCATAACTGTCGCTGTTAACGATCGGATCTTTGATGTTATAGCGGTCGCCGTACTTGATATAAAAACGGTAATTCCGGACCCATTCCAGGATGGGGATATCCCCGAATGGACGGTAATTGTAAAGCCACGGATTACGCGCAAGCGGACGCCATTCCAATCCGGCAAAGAATTTCGCATTGTTGCCGCCGTCGTTGGAATTGGATTCCATGCTGACCACGCTTTCAATGAACGGGTCGATCGTGTGTAGCGGGAACCGGATCCCTTTAAAGACAACGCGATTCGCCCAATACCCTACTTGGCTGCTGAAACCATAATCCGAAAGATTGGTTCGGCGCCAGCTGGTCTCGCCGAAAGACTGCCACAAAAGCGGTTCTCCGACCGGTTCACCCTGGAACGGCCCCCAAAGTTTTTCGCCGATATCCATCTGGTCGGTCATCTTCAGGACCAGCTCTTCTTCTTTTTGATATTGGGCGGGCGATTTGATCTCAAGGAAAGGTTCGGGTTCGGGAGCAGGGATATAAGTCGGAGCTTCATTCACGCATTGTTTGAAATTGCCGCCCTGCGATTCGATCATGGTCTTTTGCAAGGCAATGTCCGCAGTGGCTTCTTCGGCTTTAGGGAATCCTTTATCTCCGACCCAAAAATAACTGACCGCTTCACCCTTGGAAGCGGGGATCGGGAGCTGGCGGATCTCGACCCCTTCAAGATTCGCGGTCGAGAGGTTCTTTTTAATATATTGATCGATCTCTTTAAGGTCTTTCAAACCCGGAAGATACCGCGTCTTGATCGCTCCGCCTCCGAAATCAGTCACGATCGAATATTCGGCATCTCGGTCACGGGAAGGGGTTTTGATCACGTTAAAGCCGCGAACTTCCGTGATGCGATGATCCAGTTTCTGTTCGGACGGCATATAAAAATGTTCGGCAAAAGGATTTTCGGGTTTTACGGGAGCTTGAACGGCATTTTCCTGAGGGGGTTGCGCTTGTTGCGCGGAGATCAGCGGAGAAAGAAAAAGGAGCGCAAATGAAAGGGTAAGACTAAAGCTTAAGATTTTTTTAATTTTCATTACCCGATGCTTTATCTTCGAAGTTTTAAAAAGCGTTAATGAACTTATAACTTACGCCATCCCAAGCACTTGTTGCATATGATAAAGACCTTGCTTTTTTTTCGCAAGGAATTTCGCAGCCAAGAGCGCTCCTCGGGCAAAGGCTTCCCGGGAAGAAGCCTTATGAACCAGCTCTACCCGTTCACCATCCCCAAAGAAAGAAACCGTATGTTCGCCGACCACATCGCCGCCGCGCAGGGCAAAAACACCAATCTTCCCTTTCGCGCGGGCGCCGGTCTCCCCTTCGCGACCATAGACCACATCTTTTTCCGGATCACAACCTCTCGCTTGGGCCAAGATCTCTAAAAGCTTAAGCGCGGTCCCGCTCGGAGCATCTTTTTTCATGCGGTGGTGGATCTCGGAGATCTCGAGATCATAACTTTCATCCAGCACACGCCCCGCCAGATCCGCGAGCTTAAAAAGAAGGTTCACCCCGACGCTCATGTTCGGAGATTGGATCACGGGGATCTTTTTTGAAGCCGCACAGACCTCCTTCAGGACCGCGGAAGGCAAACCCGTGATTCCGATTACGCAAGCGGTCCGGTTCCGGACCGCGGCTTTCAGGTGATCCGATACCGCTGAAAAATGACTGAAATCGATCAGCACATCCGCTTGTTTCAAAACCGCTTCCGGGTCGTTTGTGACCTTCACCCCGAAAGGTTTGCCACCAAGAAGAGCACCAATATCTTGTCCGGACGCAGGATGTCCGGACCGTTCCAAAGCTCCCACGATCTTAAAAGCTTTATCCTGACTTGCCAGCTGAAGGATGATCTTTCCCATCCGGCCGGCGGCCCCGGCCATCGCGATCTTGATCATTTCACCACTCCCAGTTTTTTGAGGACCTCATAAAGTTTTTTCTCGTTTTCTTTTTTCATTTCACAAAGCGGAAGCCGGAGCTCGGGCCGGATCATCCCCATCATCCCGAGTGCAGCCTTCACCGGGATCGGATTCGTTTCGATGAATGCCGCTTTGGAGAACGGATAAAGTTTTTTGTGAAGTTCCCGGGCTTCCTGCATATCCCCCGAAAGCGCCGCTTGCACCATGTTCTTCACAAGACGCGGCACAACGTTCGCCGTAACGGAAATCACGCCGCGCGCACCGATCGCGATCAACGGATAGGTCAGGCTGTCTTCGCCGGAAATCAAGGTAATATCGCAAAGTTGCATGATCTGGTCCGCCTGGTCCATGCTCCCGCTCGCTTCTTTGATCGCTACGATATTGTCGATCTTGGAAAGACGCGCCACGGTCTCGGGGGCAATGGAGATCCCGGTCCTGCCGGGCACATTGTAAAGCACGAACGGAATATCGACCTTGCTGGCCAGATATTCGTAATGGCGAAAAAGACCTTCCTGGGTCGGTTTATTGTAATACGGGGTCACGACCAACACGCCGTCCGCTTTGATCTTCTTGGCATGCTGGATCAGGCCGAGCGCTTCGGCCGTATTGTTCGACCCGCAACCGCAGATCACGGGCAAACGCCCGGCAATATACTCCACCACAAAAGACATCGTCGCCCGATGTTCTTCATGCGAAAGTGTTGCGGACTCCCCGGTCGTCCCGCAGGGCACGATCACATCGGTCCCCTCTTTCAGATGAAAATCCAAAAGACCTTTCAGGGCCTTCTCGTCCACTTTCCCGTCACGGAAAGGCGTGACCAACGCGACCATAGAACCTTCGAATATTCTCTTTTTTGCGCTCATAAATAATATTTCCCTTCATAAACGAATTGGGCCTTGCCCTCTAAAAAAACCTTGGTGATCTCTTCCCCTTTTTGGGCGATCTCGATCTTTAATTTCTCGCCGCTCTGTGTCAAAACCGTCACGGGAGATGTGACATAACCCTTCGACACACTGATGACCGCAGAAGCCGTGGAGCCGGTCCCGCACGCAAGCGTTTCGTTCTCCACGCCGCGCTCATAAGTCCTGACCGCGATCTCTTTTTTATTCTTCACTTCCACAAAATTCACGTTGGTCCCGAACGGCTGGAAATGTCCGTGATGACGGATCGCTTTCCCGGTTTCAAAGACATCGATCTTGGAAAGCTCTTCCACAAAGATCACCACATGCGGCACTCCGGTATCTAAAAAAGCATAATGCATCCGGTTCCCCCGCACTTCGAGTACGCCGTTCATTTCAAACACCCGGGGTTTCACGAGCTGGACCTTGACCGTCCCTCCGGCCCCGACCTCTCCTTCGATCAGCCCGGACCCGGACTCGAACAGCATTCTCGAGGAATATTTTAAAACCTCATGGGCATAAAGTGCGATACAGCGGAACCCGTTCCCGCAGGCCGCGGCTTCGGACCCGTCAGGGTTGATGATCCTCATTTTGAAATTAGCTTGTTTGGACTTCTCAAAAAGCAAAAGCCCGTCCGCTCCTGCCCCTTGGTGAAGTCGGCAGATCTCCCGTGCAAATCCGGTCGGATTCGTAATGACCTGCGCGCGGTTATCGATCACGACAAAATCATTGCCCGAAGCGACCATCTTGTAAAAAGGAATGGATTTTTTCATATGTAAATCTTTGTGAGTCCGTCAGTTAGGAATGCGGTATTGTACCAAATTCACCTTTGAGCCGCTAGCCTTGATTATCAAGGGGCGCTAAGGTCCTTGTAGAGGGAAAACGGGACGGGAATAAGGGCCATCTTGACCAAGAACCGGAGGCCGCACAGCCTTCAGGGATCAGACTAAAATAATTTTGGCCGGTTCAAATCCGTTGAAGTTAGGCACCGCACTCGCGCAGGAATACGCCCCGATATTCTTCACGTAAACCACATCGTTCACGTACAGCTCGGGGATCTCTTCGTTCGAGGAAAGGATATCCAGAGAATCGCAGGTCGGACCCGCAAGCACGCTCATGTATTTTTGTCCACGCCGCAGGGTCTTGAATTCGTATTTGCAATGGTCGAACATCATACCGGAAAAATCCTGGTAGATCCCGTCATTCAAATAGTAGAAGTTCTTATTGTCCCGGAAGGCCTTCCCGACCACCTGGGTGACTAACACTCCAGCCGGTCCTGCGAAAAAACGGCCCGGTTCCGCGATAAACTGCGTGTGCTTCGGAAAAAGCTCTTTCATCTGTTTGCGGATCTGCGCGGCCATACGCTCAAAATTGATTCCGATCTCATTATCAAAATGCGGGATCGGGAATCCGCCGCCGATATCCACGATCGAAAGCGGCATGTCATTCTCTTTGGCTTCCTTGAAGATCCCGGCCGTGATCTCAAGTGCCTGAAGGTAATTCTCGACGTTCGTGGATTGCGATCCCACGTGAAAACTGATGCCTTTCGGCACAAGTCCGAGGCTCTTGGCCTTCCGCAAAAGATAAAACCCCTGTTCGGGCTCGGCCCCGAACTTCAGTGAAAGTTGGACCACGCTCCCGCGGTTCGCGACCCGGAGGCGGAGCAACACGTGCGCGCCCGGAAAACTTTCCGCGATCTTGTAAAGTTCCGGCTCATTATCAAAGGTCATAAGCTTCACGCGGCGTTTGCGGGCCGTTACAAGGTCTTCTTTGGATTTAATGGTGTTCGCAAAAATGATGTGGCTGGGTTTCGCCCCCTGTTTCAACACAAGTTTCATTTCGGCTGCGCTCGCTACGTCAAAATAAGCGCCGAGCTCCGCGAAGGCCTTCACGATCCGCGGATGCGGGTTCGCTTTGATCGCATAATAAGGCGTCACTTCCGGAAGGGCTTTGCGGAAACGGTTAAACTGTTTTTCGAGCGTGCTTTTACGGATGATCATGAAGGGGGTTTTGTGTTTCTTCATCATCTGGCGGATCAGATTTTCCGTGCCCGAAACATCCGCGGGTTTCGACTTCAGTAATGCGGGCGCGTTTCCGTTCAAAAGTGGCATTTGTTTCATCGCAGGCTACACTCTTTCATCCACGAGGAATGTTCCAAACTGCCAAACGTCCGCCGGTTTCGGGGCAGACATGCCGAACTTCATGTATTTCTGGTTAAAATTCTTCAATGGCGTCCAATCCGACGGGATCGATACGAAAGGTACGATATAAGGCACCGCGAATTTCAGAATGAATTCATGGTCAAGATCATCCGGCAGCAGGAACCCCTCGTTCGGGTGTTGGATCATCCAAAGCGCCGCGCCAACGACCGAGACCGCAACCTGAAGCGTGGTGGCTTGCTGATGCGGCACAAGTTTCCGCGTCGTGTGGATGTCGAGAAGCGACCCGCACCACCAGGATTTAAAATCATGCCCCATCAGAAGTACGCCGAGTTCGTCGCGGCCGTCAATGATATCATCCGAAAGGATCCGCTGTTTTTCCTGCATTTTGTACTGCCGCATCCGGAGCTCATGGAGCGAAAGGACCGCGGCATCCGACGGACAATAAGCGTAATGCACGGTCGGACGGTAAATGGCCTTGCCGTTCTTCCAGACCGTCAAGCGGTCAGAAATACTGAACGCTTCGCCGTGACGGATCACCATCCCGTTGATCTCACCGCACGGCACCCATGAACGCACGAACGTGTTCATGCCGAGCGTTCCGAGACAGATCTGGTTCTTCGGGCCGCTTTTGTGCTGATAACCGTTCGACGGGATCTTTTTCTCGTGGGTCCCCCATCCCATTTCGGCCGGGGCCACGCCTTCTTCATAGAACCCTTCGATGGACCAGGTGTTCACGAATTCGTTCACCCGCTTAGGGACATCCGTGATCTGGGTATCGCGTTCGCTGATATGAATGACTTTGACCCCCGTGATCTGGGCCAATTTCGGGAAATTCTTTTCCGCAAGGAATTGCCTGAGCTTTCCGGCGCGCGGATCTTTCGGTTTTTCTTTGACGATCTTCTTCGCGATATCGATCAGCGCTTTTTTCGTGAAATGCGACACCAGCCCGGGGTTTGCGCCGTGATCCACGATCGCGGTCGCGCCTTTCCGGCTACCCCATTTTGCTTTCATCAGTTTCCGGAGCTTCATGTGCCGGTAATAAAGCGTGTATTGGGTCGGATCGGTCCGTTTATCGTCCCGGTACGGGTCCCATTCCTCGACCGAAGTGTTCACGTAAAGCACATTATTCGTCCGGCACCAATCCAGAATCTCCCAACAGTCGATATTCCACGCGAGATCGATGATCATATCGCCCGGACCGACATACTGCGCCAGAAGCTCCTGATAATTTTCACGCGTCACGCGGTCAAACACGTAACGGACGCCGCGTTTCAACGCGTCCCGGACGCGCGCGCGGTTATCCACAAAGTCCATGATCGTGATCCTCCGGGCCGGCATGTCAAAATGCCTTAAGATGAGCGGCACGGCACATTGCGAAACGCCGCCGCAACCGATGATGAGGAGATCCCCGTTGAATTTGACTTTCGTTTTGGGGATACGGACTTGGGCTTTGGGATATTGAAATGCGTTCATGATCTTGGGTTCGGTCTTCCTTTCCTTGTTTTTTTATTTTACCGGTGCCTTAAGGAGTGGAATCTTACAACAAATCCTTTTTCACATCAAGAGAACAACGCCCCCGGAACAGAAAATCACCGGCCTCCGGTCTTCCAAAGCCGCAGAATCACGATCCGCTGCGGCCGGTCCAAGCGGTCGATCAGAAGTTGTGCGTCCCGTTCAAAAAAATCGGACGCTTGATCCCCGCCGAGATCCTTCATTTTGACTTTCAGGGAAGAAAGCAGCAGATTGGTCTTGTAGGATGCGATCACCAGTTTCCGCATCCGTTCCTCGAAATAGCGGATCTGGATGTTCTTTTCATCCGGAGAATCCGTTTTCTCGAACACAAAAACCAGATACTGACTGTCAAAAGGCCCGAGCTTCTCGCGGTATTCTCCGGTCCCCGCTTTTTCGAAATAAACGGACTGGGGCATACTGAGATATCTCGGGTCCCCCTTTTTTTCGCGCAATACTTGATACACCGTGACCCGCACCCCGGGAAGCTCGGTCCGCAGATCCGCTTTAAGCTCATCGCCTGGACGCACACCGAGCGCATACACGGCGAGGAACCCTTCTCCGAATTTCTTGTTATTGCGGTTCACCAGAAGCCTGAGCGGCCTCGTCAGAAATCCCGAAAGGTCCTGCACAGTCACGTCCCCCGGCTTTCCGTTCACCTCAATCTTCGGCGCACGCGCTAAAAGACCTTCCGCAAAAAGTGCGGGGCCGGAGAAAAGAACCATGCTCAGGAAAAGAAAAAAGATACGTTGAAAGGGCATTTAAGTTCTAGGGATTATTTGAATTTCGGAACGAAGAACGGGACTTCTTTTTTATATTGCCGGTACGCGTCTCCGAAACGCTTTTCGAGCTCTTTTTCTTCGACGAGTTTGATCTCCGCGATCAGAAGGGCGATCAGGAGCAGTGCCCCGAAACACGCACCCGCCTGATTGATCCATGCCGCCCAGCCCGATAAATAAAAAAAGAACCCGAGCATCATAGGATTACGGACATAACGGTACGGCCCGGACTGAAGGAAATGTTTGGTCGGTACCGCAGGCACCGGCGTTCCTTCCCCTTTCCAAAGCTGCCAGGCCACAGACCAGACGACCCAGGGAACCCCGAGGATGAACAGAACGATGCTGACAAATTTTGACGCCCCCTCCGAGAAAACAAGCCCCGGAAAGATCCAGCCCAAAAGCGCGATCAGAAGCGGCCAGCCGGCGAGAAAAAGCGCGGCCCCGAGCACGGTCGCCATCATGCGGTATTTTACGGAATAAGTTTTACCGGAACGTTCCACGAGATAACGGATCAGTTTATCGAACATGACAAACCTCCTTCGGAATGGGTTTAAGGTAAGCGCGGATCTTTTGACGGATCAGACCGAAGCGGCCGGTCTCGATCCAATCTTTACGGAAAATACTCCCGCCGATCGCGATCGCACTTGCCCCGTTTTTGAAATAATCTTTCATGTTCTCCGGGGTCACCCCGGCACAGGCCAACAGTTTGATTTCCGCGAACGGGCCTTTCAGCTCTTTGAAATAGCCCGGCCCGAAACAGTTCGCCGGGAACACCTTCACCATTGTTGCCCCGGCTTGCCAGGCTTTATAAATATCCTGAGGCACAAGCGCTCCGGGAAAAACCGGGATCTTGCGCGCTTTGCAGTAGCCGATCACTTCCGGGACCACCACGGGACTGACAATAAAAGTCGCTCCGGCTTTGAGCGCCATTTTAAGGGTGTTCAGGTCCAGCACGGTCCCGGCCCCGATCATAAGTTTTTTTCCATGGCTCCGGACCGCGCGGCGGATCAGTGCAGATGCGTTTGGGGAATTCATTGCAAACTCGATCGCTTCAAGTCCGCTTGAAACGATCGCTTCCAGAAGCGGCGTCAAACTTCCCGAAGGGATACCCCGCAAAATACCGAGCACGGGTTTTTTACGGAACCGTCCCAGGTCCATGCTTAATCGATCTCGGCGCTTCCCGAGAAACTGTCCCAAAATTCTCGGTAATTATCTTTCCGGGGACCGGACCGGAGGTCCAAGGCCGATTTAGGATGCTCATCCAGGATCCCTGTGATCGCGTACGGAATGACATACCCCCATTCCACCTCTTTGGAAAGCGGGATCATTTCTTTGGCAATCAAGTCCAGAACCGGCCGGATATCGAATTTAGGGTTCTTGAGGAATCCGAGCAGGAGTTCGGTCGGGCAATTACCGGCCGCACGCCCCATTCCGAAAATTGTGCTGTCGAGATAGTTTGCACCGTGGATGATCGCTTCGATCGTGTTGCTGAAACCGAGCTGCTGGTTGTTGTGCGCGTGGATCCCGATCTCTTTAGATTGAATGATGCTCTTAGCCTTCTTAATGAGATATTCCGTGGTCTCCTGATAAAGAGCACCGTTTGAGTCCACAATGTAAACCACATTGCATTTGCATTCTTTCTCGAGCTGATAAAAGCATTCGTTCAAATCCACTTCAAGGACTTTGGAAATCGCCATCAAGTTCACGGCGGTCTCGTAGCCTTTATCCGCGAACCGATTGGCCATCGCGATCGCTTTATCGACATCTTTAACGTAACACGCCGTACGGATCATGCTGACCGGGCTGTCCTTCTTGGGCTTGATATCGTCCATGTCCACACGGTCCACGTCCACCATGATCGAGATCTTCGTTTTGGATGCGATCCCGTCGGTCACGCGGCGGATAGTCTCATCGTCGCAGAATTTCCAGGCCCCGTATTTGGTATCGTCAAAGAGTTTGCGCGAGTTCTTATAGCCGATCTCCATATAATCGATCCCGGCCTGCGAGATCGCCTTAAAGACACTGCGCACAAAATTCTCATCAAAACGGTGATTGTTCATCAGCCCGCCGTCGCGGATCGTACAGTCTAAAACTTTGATCTGTTCCCGGTACATAAAATCAGATTCTCCTTCTCTGGGGACCGCGTTCTTGCGCCCCATAACATTGATTTAAGAAGCGCGTATTATAGCCCCCTCGGCCTCTAACGTCCACAGGTTGAAAAGGTGCGTTCAAACGTCTTGATTTCCTCCCGGGCAAGCCTCAAGCAAGGGCCAAAGATCTTTTCTAAAAGATCAAAAGCTCTAAGGAAACCGGCTTTTTCTGAGGATCTGTTTCTTTTTTATAGCAAAAAAGAGCGTTCCGCCCTTGCCTTGAAGATCTTTTTTCATTCTCAAAAAAATCCTCGCGTTTTCTTTTGAAATCTGATTCCGGGCCGCAGAACCCGTTCCGCTTATAACGTCCGGTGACCGTTTATATGCCTTTTCTGACCGCTTATCGTTATTCCTTCGCGAATCCCGATTTTTCCGAGCACACTTCTGATAGACATAAGAAAAGCTTAAAAGATCGTTGAAATGAGGAAAATAAAATGGAAATAAAAAAAATGGAAATAAAAATTCGGAGGTGGGATATGAAACGGTTGATGAGGATAAATCTTTTTAAAACCGCGATCTTTGCGGCAGTCATGCTGGCAGGCGTCAGTCCAGTTTTTGCGGGCCTTTTTGACAGCATTAGTGATGCCATTGATCACGTGACAAGCACGGTGTCGGCAACAACCGAACGTACCTTTGGAGTAGGCGGAAGCACAGCCGTCATTCCGAGCGGGGCCGCGATCATAGGCGGTTCCAGAGGCTCCAGCAGTCCGCTGAACCCGACCAGTCTTGTGGTGGATGCGGCACATAGTTTAGGCAGTCAGGCAGACCACATCGTCCGCGCCGCAACCGGCACCGCTGCCGCTTTAGCGGAAAATACGCTTTGCAGCGGAACGGGTGTGGCGTGTCTTTACAATGAATCGTCCGCGCAAGATCCGGCCCGTTTACGCCTGACTTCCGTACGGTATCTAGACGGCGCAAATCAGCTCCTCCGGGAGGTTTTCTTTGATGCGGCAGGCAGAAACATCCGCGAGACCCGTTATGACGCGCAAAGCCACCTGATTAGCGGTTTTTCGGATTTTGTGTACGACACGGCCGGAACGCTGGCCTGGGAAATCCGGAGGAACGCAAGCGGTATCGCGCAAAGGGCTGATTTCTTAAACGGCGGAACAGCGGTCCTTGCGCACGTGGATTATGTTTACAGGAACAACGGGAACGAGCTGGCCCAGCAGATCTGGTACGATGCTCAGAACCGTCTGGTCTCGGATGTGACCTATGCTGCAGGAAGCGGTCTTCCGGTATGGCGCCGGGTCTATAACGAAGCCCGTCAGGTCGTCGAGACCACCTATTATGTCGCCGGACAAGCGGCCAGAACGTTCCATTATGACGAATTGAACCGTCTGGTACGGGATGACGTCTTCCAGAACGGAACGCTCGTCCATTCTTCCATCATCACGTATCACGGAAATACGCAGAATGTGGAATGGAAGACCGAAGTGAACGGTGCGGGGATAAGGACTTCCGCGTTTTACTTTGAAGCCGGAAAAAATTATTTCTCCTGGAGGTTCAGTTATGATGCGACCGGCATGAAACTCACGAAACAGGATTATTTTGTGGGCGGGAATGCTCAGGCCAATCTTCAGGTTTCGATCCACCTGGACAGTCAAGGCCGCAAGATCGCCGAAGATCTGTTCACGGCAGGGGTCCGGACCACGCGGATCAATTATGATGCCGCCACGGGCCGGAAAAAGACCGTTCAGATCTATCAGAACGGGGTCCTGCAATGGATCCAGACATTCCGCAACTGCTCAAACGGTGTCGACCAGCTGATCCGTTCCGATTACATTACGGTCTCAAACAACGGAAGCACGGCTCAAAGAACGTGGTCCTTTTTATACACCTATGACGCAAGCGGCCGCCTGATCATGGAACAGCGTTACCATATCACGGCAGGATTGGTCGGTACGGTCCGGTATTAAAGTCCATTCTCTTCTCGTACGCCTCTTCTCCCCCAAAGAGGCGTACGGAGAAGGGATGAGTCAAAATATTTTCCCCAAAAACCAGGCACAACAGACCGTCTACTTCCCTTCTTTTAAAAGCGCGATCACGGTCTCCAATTGCGCGGAGATCTTCCGGAGCATTTCGATCTGCTCCATCGCCCTATTTTCCTGCCGGACCTGTAATTCTTTCGCTTCTTTCGCGATCTTGGCCATATCCCCGAGTTTATTGAGATCGAACATCAGCTTTCTCCTTTTAAAATTTTTTATTTCATCCGGGACGGGAGCTGGATCTTTTTTCCGCCCACCAGAAAGAGGCCTTTGCCAAGATGGCGGAAGGTCTTCGGGTCTTTTTTCCCCGGATCGATCCACGCCCGGAGTACTTTGAAGATGAAGAAGTTGTAACGCACGGCAAGTTTTTGATCCACCAGTCTGCATTCCAAATTCACCCGGCATTCCCGGACCATGGGGGCTTTGACGTAAGACGCCTTCACGGGCGTCAGTCCGAACGCTTTAAATTTATCCACGTCCCGGCCCGAAACATTCCCGCACGCCACGGCCTTCCGGAGCAGTTCCACGCCCGGAAGATTGACCACGCATTCCCCTGTTTTCCGGACCGTCCGGAACGTCTGACTCTGGTCGCCGATCACCAACCCCACAAGCGGCGGATTAAAATCGATCATGGTGTGCCAAGACATGGTCATGACATTCAGCCGCCCCCGAAACGCGGTCGTCACCATCGCCACAGCCCCCGGCTCCAGCAAGGTATACACTTTTTCTAACGGAAAGATCTTTTTTGCCATAAAAATGCCTGCTCAGCTCTTTCTCTTAAAACTCATTTCCTGAAAAGGAAAGCGAGCGTGAGGCCGACGATCACAAATTCCGTCAAAGCCCCGAGAAACCAGCCCAACCCGAGGCTGAACGGAATAGGCATGATCGCGTACATCGAAAATCCCATGGGCAGCGAAAAAAGAAGCCCCAGCACCAGCCCAAATCTCAGCCCCTGCCCGGCCCAACTCTTTCCCGTTTCCCACCCTTTGGCAAAAAGCCAGGTCACAAGGACCGCAAGAGCCAGATCCACGGCAATAATGATCCAAAGCAGGCCGCGCATTTCCCCGGGCCCGCGCCAAAGAGATGCCGTTTCCGCGTAAAGTCCCGCGAGCAAAACATTGTGAAGCACATGGTCCATGATCAGGAACAGCACAAAAACCAGGACCGATGACAGGATGATCTTTTTATTCATATCAATCTCCTCCGTTTTAATGGCGACAATTGTTTCTTCTCAGAGAATGATTATTTTTTCTTCTTTTTTGAAGGCTTGGAAGGTTTTTTCTTCGCCTTTCCCGGTTTGCGTACGGATAGCGCGGCCTTCGCGAGCTGTTCAGAGGCCGGAATGATCTTTTTGGGCGGATGCAGCGGTTTTATGCGCTCGGTCGGGTCGCGCGGCACATGGCCCGCTTTGCGGATGGCCCAGCACTCGGGACAATAGACCTCACGGCCTTCTTTGGGGCGGAACGGCACTTTGCATTCTTTATGGCAGTCCGCGCAAACGGCCTGGTAGAGGATCTTTTCTCTCAGCGTTCCGTGCGGAGAGATCCCGGCCGGAGACGGCGAAGGTTTTTGAGGCGCATGCAGGTTCGCGAGGAATTGCTTGATCTCGTGGGGAAGAGAGCCCACGCGCCCGGTCAAGCTATCGGTCTTTTTTTCGAGGACTTCAAGGCGCTCCACCAGTTTGGTCATGGCCGTCACCAGGGCCAGCGATTCGTCTTTTGAGGATGATTTTCCGGTCTTACGTTTTTTCATATCAGGCTTTGCTCCTTCGTCGTGTCATTAAAGATCCGTTCCCGCTCTTCGCGGATCATTTAAGATTTTAATACGAAACCTTTTTTTCCTTAACAAAAATCCTTCCGGGACCTTTTCCGGCCGAGCTTGGTGCCCCTATTTTTTTAGTTTATTTTAAATTATATTTAAATTGTATTAAAATAAATTCTATGATACTCTTCCCTCGTGAAAAAATTAAGGATCAACTCCAATGCAATCGCGTCCGGGATTTACTTGATCCGGGGCAAAAAAGTCATGCTCGACAGGGATCTTGCCTCGCTTTATGGTGTTAGCACAAAACATCTTAAACGGCAGGTCCGCAGGAATCTTGAACGATTCCCAGAAGATTTTATGTTCGAACTTAACGCCGAGGAAACCGAACATTGGAGGCGCCAATTTGGCACCTCCAATTTAAACGATAAAATGGGGCTGCGCTATTCCCCTTTCGCTTTTACCGAACACGGTATTTTAATGCTTTCCAGCGTTCTCAAAAGCGGGAAGGCCGTTCAAGTGAATATCGCGATCATGCGTGTTTTTTTAAAGCTTCGGGAAATGATCATGACCCACCGGGAACTTGCTTTGCGTCTTGAAAGGATCGACAGGGCCGTTGAGCAGCAGGACCAAAAGATCCAAAAACTTTACCGGACCGTCACCCGGTCTTTCACAGCTGAAAAAAGACCCAAACGCTGGATCGGCTTCCATCCCTGAAAGTTAAAGGCCTTTTTTGTTTCTCAGATGGCCCCACTTCATGCCCGCAAGGATCTCCCGGGCCTCTGCTTCGTCTTTTTCGGCAACGAACAATTTGATGCCGCCCAGGACATAGGTGAAGATCGGCACAAGCCCCACGGCGTTCTCATCCTGCATCATGCAGGCGATACCCTGCCCCTCCAGGATCGAACGCGAGGTCTGGGCCTGACTCAGATTATCGAAGACCGCGACCTTGATCCATTTTTCGGGGGTGTGATCGATCGGGATTTCTTCGGGAAGTTTTGCGACCAAGGGCAGGTTGCAGTCCGCGCATGCGGCAAAGCCTTCGCGGTATTCGGTCTTGCATCTCGGACAGAACATATTCGCCCTTTCTTCCGGGGCCGGGAAATGTTTAAGCGGAAGCTTTTTCGCCCCGGACCAGGTCCTGATAAGTCTCGCGTTTACGGACGACCTTGAAGGACGCACCTTTGACCATGACCTCACAGGCCCGCGGACGGGAATTGTAATTCGAACTCATGGTGAACCCGTAAGCCCCGGCGGTCATGAGCGCCAAGAGGTCTCCGGAACGGACATCCTGGAGTTCGCGGTCCTTCGCAAAGAAATCCCCGCTTTCACAGATCGGGCCCACAATATCGTAGACCCATCGTTTGGCATCGTCTTTTTTCGTGACCGGCCAGAAATGATGGTACGCGTTGTAGAAGGCCGGACGGATGAAATCGTTCATGCCCGCGTCCACAATGGCGAAACTTTTGACGTTCGTCTGTTTCACATAGATCACTTTCATGACCAGGATGCCGCTATTGGCCGCGATAAAACGGCCGGGTTCAAAAATGATCTGGAACTTGCGCTTCTTAAAGAGCGGCAGGACCTTCCGGGCGAACTCTTCCGCGGTCTGGGGGTTCTCGTCGCTATAGATCGCGCCCAATCCCCCGCCTAAGTTCAGGAACTTGATCTTGATCCCTTCGGCTTCCAGTTCGTCGATGAACCCGAGGATCTTCTGGAACGCTTCCACGAACGGGTCACCGGTCTCGATCTGGGAACCGATATGGACATGGATCCCCGAGACCTGCGCATGGCTGAACCGTTTGGAGTCTTTCGCGCTGAGGAAGATCTCGCGCGCCTTCTCGAAATCGATCCCGAACTTGTTCTCGGCCTTGCCGGTCGTGATGAAGTCGTGCGTGTGCGGGTCTACGTTCGGGTTCACGCGAAGCGAGACGTTCACTTTTTTGCGCATTTTTTTGGCGATCGCGTTAATCTGTTCAAGTTCCGGGATGGATTCCACGTTAAAAAGCAGGATCCTCGAGCGAATGGCCTCGCGGATCTCAGCCTCGGTCTTCCCGACCCCGGCATAGACGATCTTCCGGCCCTGACATTTCGCTTTTTTCGCGCGGTAGAGTTCGCCGCCCGAAACGATATCCAAGCCCGCGCCTTTTTTTACCAGTGCCCGCAGGACCGCAAGGTTCGAGTTGGCTTTTACCGAATAACAGATGAGCGGTTTTGCGGACCGGAACGCGCGCTGGAGTTTCGCAAGATGCTCGGTGAAGGTTTTGTAGCTGTAAATATAGGTCGGCGTGCCGAGCTTTTTGATGATCTTGCGAACGGGCACGTTCTCGCAATAAAGCTCGTTTTTCTTGTAATAGAATTCGTGGTTCTTGGATTCTTGGACTTCGGGGGCTGGCATGGTCATTTCCTCAATTTCTTTCTCCAATCGGAGAGTTCTTTTTTCACCCGCTGGGGGTGGGTGCTGCCGACGGTCTTTTTGCCCCGGACCGAGTCCTTGGGGTCAAAAAGGTCGTAAATATCCGCGCCGAATTTCGGAGAGAACCGTTTCCAGTCCTCTGGCCTGAGCTCCCGCATTTTTTTCTCGGATTCCGCGGCATAACGCACGATCCTGCCGACAATCGCGTGGGCCTGGGCGAACGGGACCTTTTTGCGGACCAGATATTCAAGGATGTCGGTCGCGAAAAGGCTGTCATCTTCGAGCGCCCGGGCCATGGCTTTTTTGTGCCAGGAGACCGAACCGATCGTCAGGACGAGCACTTCAAGAGCGTTTAATGTTTTATGGACGGCGTCAAAAACGCCGGGTTTATCTTCCTGGAGATCGCGGTTGTAAGAAAGCGGCAGGCCTTTCTGAACGGTCAAAAGGGCCTGAAGAGCCCCAAAGATCACGCCGGCCCGTCCCCGCACCAGCTCGAAAACATCGGGGTTCTTTTTCTGGGGCATGAGGCTGGAACCGGTCGCGAACTCGTCGTCGAGTTCGACATACCCGAAGGCCTCGGAATTCCACAGAATAAAATCTTCCGCAAGACGCGAAAGGTGCATCCACAAGATCGAAAGCGCACTTAAAAATTCCGCGAGGAACGCCCGATCGCTGACTGCGGCAAGACTGTTCCGCGCGATCGCGTCAAATCCGAGCTCTCGCGCGAGAAATTTCTGGTCGAGCGGAAGCGCAGAACCCGCGAGCGCGGCAGACCCGAGCGGCATCACGTTGATCCGCTGGATCCCGTCCCTAAGCCGTGCCTTATCCTCTTCGAGCATTTCCACGTACGCCAGCAAATGATGCGCGAGCAAAATGGGCTGGGCTTTTCTTAAATGGGTCAGTCCGGGGATCATCAGTTCCCCGGTCTTTTCCGCAGCGTTCACGATCGCACGCTGGAGGTCCCGGAGTCCTTCTAGGATCTTCCGGACCTTTTCTCTTAAATAAATCCGCGTGGAGGTGACCACGAGATCGTTCCGGCTCCGGCCGGTATGGATCTTCTCGGCGACCGCGCCTGCTTTCTTTTCAAGTTCCATCTGTATCAAGGTATGCACGTCCTCGTAGCGGTCAAGATAAGCGTCGAGGTCTTTTGCCGTGAAGTTTTTTGCGATCGCCTTGAGGCCGCGCACAATGGTCTTCGCCTCTTCGGCTTTCAGGATCCCGACCTTGGCCAGCATCTTGGCATAGGCTTCATCCACGAGAAGTTCCGCAGCGAACAGTTCTTTATCGGTCGAAAGCGAATAACTGAAACACTGCAAGACCGGATGCATGCCTTTTTTGAACCTTCCGCCCCATAATTTTTTGGTCATACGTTCCCCCTTCTCGGGTCTACTTCCTTTTGAACATGCCTTCGTACGGCAGGCCCCAGATCTTCATGAAGCCGGTCGCGGCTGTCCGGTCAAAGATGTCGCCTTTGGAATAGGTTGCGAGCTTTTCTTTATAAAGTGCATATTTCGATTCCCGGCCCACGCACACCGCGTGGCCTTTGTGAAATTTCATCCGGACCTTCCCGGTCACACGTTTTTGGTGCGCGCTGAAGAACGCATCGAGGGCTTCTTTCAGCGGTGTGAACCAAAGCCCGAAATAAACGAGTTCCGCGTATTTTTCGGAAAGGACCCTCTTGTAATGAAGGAATTCCCGGTCCATCACGAACCCTTCAAGCTCTTCATGGGCTTTGAGCAGGACCTCGGCGGCCGGGGCCTCGTAAACCTCCCGGCTTTTGATCCCGACCAGACGGTTCTCGATCATGTCAAAACGCCCGATCCCGTAAGTGCCCGCAAGCACGTTCAGGGATTCGATCATGTCCACGAGGGATTTTTTCACACCGTTCAGTTTCACGGGAACGCCCTGATCAAACTCGATCACAGCATATTTCGGTTTCGAAGGCGTTTGGTCACAGGCCCGCGTCATCACATACGCGTCCTCGGGCGGTTCCTTCATCGGGTCTTCCAGGATCCCCGCTTCGATCGCGATCCCCCAGATGTTCTTATCGATGGAATAAGGGCTGGCCTTGGTCACAGCGATGGGAATACCTTCGGCCTTGGCGTATTCGATCTCTTCTTCGCGCGTTTTGAACTCCCATTCCCTCAGAGGCGCGATGATCTTGAGTTTCGGATCGAGCGTCCGGACACCGACTTCAAGCCGGACCTGGTCGTTGCCTTTTCCGGTGCAACCGTGCGCCACATAATCCGCGCCTTCTTTTTGTGCGATCTTCACCAGATGTTTTGCGATTAGCGGACGGCCGAGCGCGGTCGCTAGAGGATACTTCCCTTCATAACGTGCGTGGGCCCAAAGCGCGGGCAGGATAAAATCCTTCGCGAACTCTTCTTTAAGATCTTCAATATAGGTCCGGATCGCACCGCCGGCCTTCGCCCGTTTCACGAGAAGGCTTTTATTTTTTTCCTCACCCAAAAAAGCGGAAAAACAGACCACCTCTAGATTGTAACGTTCCCGCAGCCATTTCACCGCACAGGAAGTATCCAGACCGCCGGAATAGGCTAAGACAACTTTTTTCATCGGATCGCTCCTTCGTTCACAAGATGAAGCAGGATCGCCTTTTGAACATGAAGCCGGTTCTCGGCTTCGTCGAAGACGATCGAATTTTTACTTTCGATCACGCCATCGGTGATCTCTTCGCCCCGGTGCGCGGGCAGGCAATGCATGATGAACGCACCTTTCTTGGCCTTTTGGACCAGTTCTCTATTGACCTGCATCCCCTGAAAATCCTTGAGTTTCTTTTTCCGCATCGCCTCTTCGCCCATACTGACCCAAACGTCCGTATAGATCGCATCTGCATCTTTTACGGCTTCCGCGGGATCGAGGAACCCTTCGATGGACGCATTCGTTCTCTTGGCAATTTCTTTGGCGGTCTTCAGGATCTTTGGGTCCGGCTGATATTTTTTAGGGGTCGCGTACCGGATCTTCGCGCCGAGCTTCGCGGCCACGAGCAAAAGCGAATTGAGAACATTGTTGCCGTCGCCCACGAACGCAAGCACAGGGTCCTTTTCGGCCGGGATTTTTTCATAAAGCGTCATGTAGTCCGCGAGCGCCTGGCACGGATGTTCCTTGTCGCTTAAACCGTTGATTACGGGCTTTTCAAAATAATCCTGAAATTCAGTGATCGTCCAATGCGAGAACGTCCGCATGACCACACCGGACAGATAGCGGTTCAGGACACGCGCCACGTCCCGGACTTCTTCCCGCACGCCGAGCTTGATATCTTCGGGTCCGAGATAGATCACACCGCCGCCCATCGCGAAAATACCGGCCTGGAACGACACCCAGGTCCGGGTCGAGGGTTTTTCAAAAATAAAACCGAACATCCGGCCTTCGAGGATATTGCGAAAATCCTGAGGCCGTTTTTTGACATCCGCCGCAAGCGCTAAAAGTTTCCGGATCTCGTCCGGACTGATGTCGTTGATCGAGATCAATGATTTGAACATGAGGCACCTTCACTTGGTTTTTGCTGCGCCGTCTGAAAGACTTTATCCAGGATCTTCATCCCCTGCCGGATCTCTTTGGGCGTGACCGTCATGGGCGGCATGATCCGGAGAACATCTCCCTGAGTCGCATTGATCAAAAGGCCCTGGGCCCGCGCTTCGTCGGCGTAAGGCGCGGCAAGAACGCTGAGTTTAAGCGCCCGCATCAGACCGAGCCCCCGGATCTCTTCGATCACCGGGTATTTCTTTTTGAGCTTTAAAAATTCCTGCACCAGAAGTTCGCCCATCCGGACCGTATGCGTCAGAAGCCTTCCTTTCCGGATCGCTTTGAACACGGCCAGTCCCGCCGCACACACGAGCGGGTTCCCACCGAAAGTCGAAGCATGCATCCCCGGAGCAAAAACCTCCCGCTTGATCCTCCGGCTCACGACAAGCGCGCCGATCGGTACGCCGCCGCCCAAGGATTTGGCAAGGGTCATGAGGTCCGGTTCTACTTCATAGTGTTCGAACGCGAACATCTTGCCCGTCCGCCCCATCCCGGTCTGCACCTCGTCCAGGATCATCAGCATGTCTTTTTCATCACAAAGTTTCCGGATCCCGTGCATGAATTCCTGCGTGGCCACCCGGATCCCGCCTTCGCCCTGCACGGGCTCGAACATGATCGCGATCGTTTTTGGCGTGATAAGTTTTTTTACGGATTCCAGATCATTGAATTCCGCATATTGAAATTTCTCAACAAGCGGCTCAAAGCCCTGATGGAATTTTTCCTGTCCGGTCGCGGTCATGGTCGCAAGCGTCCGGCCGTGGAATGACTTTTTCATGGTAATGATCTCATAGCGTCCGGTCTCGCTGCCGTATTTGCGGGCAAATTTGATCGCACCTTCGTTGGCTTCGGCTCCCGAGTTACTGAAGAACACCCGCGCGGGGAAAGCATTTTGTGAGATCTCCCGGGCCAGTTCAGCTTGCTTAACGTTCAGAAAATTGTTCGCTACATGCAACATCTTCCGGGCCTGGTGTTTAATGGCGTTCACAATGACCGGATGGCAGTGCCCGAGCCCGGAGACCGCCCATCCCGGGAAAAAATCCAGATACACTTTACCTTCCAGGTCCCAGACACGCGTGCCTTTTCCTTTTACGAGGCACACGGGCACCTGCGTGTAAGTGGGCAATACGAATTCTTTATAAAGTTGTTGGACATCCGCTGTTTTCATAAGGTCTTTCCTAAAATCCCGGGAAGTGATTCCGTTTAAAGCGTGATCTCGGTCCCGATCCCTTGATCGGTGAAAATTTCAAGCAACAGGGCATGCGTAATGCGGCCGTCAATGATGTGCGCTTTCTGGACACCGCCCTGAAGCGCATCGATGCAGGCTTTCACTTTGGGGATCATCCCCCCGGAAATAATGTTCTGATCGATCAACTGCTGAGTCTCGCTCACATGAAGTGACGGGATCAGGGTCTCTTCGTTCGCCGCGTCCCGTAAAATACCTTTCACGTTCGTCAGCACCATGAACTTATGCGCCCCCATGGCCGCCGCGATATTCGCGGCCGCTTCGTCGGCATTCACATTATACATTTCTCCGTCCGGGCCTTTCCCGACCGGGAAGATCACGGGGATCCTTCCGAACTCCGTCAATTCTTTGAGCGGGACCGTGTTCACGGACGAAACATCGCCGACATAACCGACATCCCCGTTCTCCGTATGTTTCACAACATTTAAAATTTCAGCGTCATAACCGGAAAGCCCTACAGCAGATCCTCCGAGCCGTTCGATGTCATGCACAATGCTCCGGTTGAGCTCGGCCAGCGTTTCGTTGACAACGCTGATCGACTCTTTGTCCGTCACGCGCAGGCCGTTCACGAATTGGGACTGGATGCCTTTTTTCTTCATGTTCTCGGTGATGAACTTTCCGCCGCCGTGAATTAAGATCGGCCGGATCCCGACATAGCTCATGAAGACCAGGTCCTGGAGCACCATGTCCCGGACCTCTTGATAGGTCAACGCCGCACCGCCGTATTTGATCAGGATCTCTTTACCGCGGAATTTCTGGATGTACGGGAGCGCTTCGATCAGAACGCTGGCTTTTTCGATCAGTTTTTCCATGCCGATCAGGAATACGCGGCGTTAATAAGAACATATTTCGTCGTTAAGTCTGACGTAATGAACTCTGCCCGGCCGCGTCCTTTCCCGATCACCACATCGATCGTATACTCTTTTTTCTGCAAAATGCGCCTAGCCTTCGGAAGGTTCAGCGCGCGTAATTTCCCCTGGTGGACCACTTCGGCATCCCCAAACCAGATGCTGAGGTCTGTCGGTTTAAAATCCACGCCGCTCGCCCCGACCGCAGCCGCGATCCTTCCCCAATTCGGATTCGACCCGGCCAGCATTGTTTTGAATAACATCGAATTCGCGATCTGTCGCGCAGCCCGTTCGGCATCCGTGGGTTTTTTGGCCCCGGAAAGCCGCAGCCGGCACACATGAGTCACGCCTTCCCCGTCCGTCACCATCTCGTGGGCAATATACCGCATCACTTCTTCGAGCGCTTCACGGAACATCCAATAATCCTTCCCCACTTTCTGGATCGTCGGGTTCTGGGCTTCCCCGTTAGCAAGGCAAAGCACCGTATCGTTCGTACTCATATCATTATCGATCGCCATTTGATTGAATGTATCATCCGCGGCATGCCGCACGGCCCGCCGCAAAAGCTGTTTTGTGATCGCCACGTCGGTCGTGATGAAGCAAAGCATGGTCGCCATGTTGGGATGCACCATGCCCGCGCCTTTGGCGCAGGCTGCGATCGTGACTTTTTTTCCGCCGAGCTCCAGCGAAAGCGCGATCTCTTTGGTCGAAAGGTCGGTCGTCAAGATCCCTTTGGCCGCACCGTGCCCTCCTTTTTCGGACAATTTCACGGCAAGTTTCGGCAACGCACGTTTCACACAGCTGATCGGGAACGGCACTCCGATGATCCCGGTCTGCGCGATCAAAACTTCATTGGGAAGAATATCCAGCTGCTTGGCCGTTTCCCAGATCAATTCATCCACGGCCTTTTTGCCGACCGGACCGTTCAAACAATTGGCATTCCCGCTCGTCCCCAGGATCGCATGATGCTTCGGCGAATGGATCGCTTTCATCGACTGCATCACGGGCCAGGCCTTGGCACGATTCGTGGTGAACGTCCCGGCCGCTACGCAAGGCGTTCTTGAGTAAATTAATGCCACGTCATATTTTTTCTTTTTCTTTTTGATGCCTGCGTGGATCCCGGCCGCCACAAAACCCAACGGCGTGGTCACCGAACCGTTCCGTTCTCTTTTCCAAAAAGGTTTTTTCATCTTAAATCAGCCCCGCTTCTTCCGGGAAACCGAACCGGATGTTCATGTTCTGCACAGCCTGTCCGGCTGCGCCTTTAATAAGATTATCGATCGCCGTGAGGATCACGATGCGGCCCGTGGACGAATCCGCGGTCACTCCGATATCACAAAAGTTCGTATGCTGGACGTCTTTCAGGGACGGGAACCGGCCTTCGGGTCTGATCCGCACAAAAGGTTCTCCGCCGTAGGCGTCCTCGAGGGCTTGGCGGACCTTGGCCTCAGAGGCTTTGGCCGCTTGTTCCAGATAGATCGTCGCCAGAATGCCCCGGTGGACCGGCAAAAGATGCGGCACGAACGTGATCTTGACGGGTTTGCCGGCGGCTTCGGAAAGCGTCTGTTCGATCTCGGGCATATGCTGGTGTTTGTTCACTTTATAAGCGCTGTAATTTTCGGTCACTTCGCAAAATTGCGTGGCCGTCACAAGTTTTTTCCCCGCACCGCTCACGCCCGATGCGGCATTGATAATAATGGTCTTGGGATCGATCAATTTTTTCCTGAGGAGCGGGATCAGCGCAAGCGACGGCCCGGTCGGGTAACAGCCCGGGTTCGCGATTAGGTCCGCTTTTTTGATCTTAGTCCGGTAAACTTCCGAAAGACCGTACACCGCTTCGGAAAGCCGTTCGGCATTGGTGTGTTCGACCGCGTACCATTTTTCATAAGTTCTTTTATCTTTGATCCGGAAATCCGCAGAAAGGTCAATGACCACTTTTCCGGCACTCAAAAACTGATCCGCGGTGGTCATGGCCTCGGTATGAGGCAAGCAGAGAAAAACCACATCGGCTTTCTTTTTCACTTCATCGAAAGCGTATGGGGTGATCTTCAATTTGATGGCTTTAGAAACGCCGGACAGGATCTCGTTTAACGGGATCGGTTTTTCCTGCCGTGTGGTCAGATTGGAAACTCGGACGTGGGGATGTCTAAGAAGCAATTTCGTGAGTTCGGCTCCCGTGTATCCCGTGGCGCCAAGAACCGCGCAATTGAGCATTTTTCTTCTCTGTTTCTCCTTCTTCGGGGCTCTCCTGACCGCGTAAGATCAAAAAAACCTGAAAGTCAGGATGGTGAATTCGGTATTATAGGAATGGCTCTATCCTTTGTCAATTTAAGAAGTTACGACAAATATCCAAAAAAACAACAACGCCGCTGAGGGTATTCCTATCCTCTATCCCTGAAAAGGGTTACGGCATTTTCCTTATTGACACAGAAGCCGAAAACTCTTATGGTACCTCTATGTGCGCAAAAAAGGTATCCTCCTCTACGATCTCAAAGGTCACTTTAAAGAAAAAGCTCGGTTTTCCGGTCAAGAACCTTGCAGGATATTCGGCTGCACTGACCCATCCTTCCTACCGGAATGAAAATCCGGCTGAAAAACTGGAAGATTTCGACCGGCTGGAGTTCTTGGGCGATGCGATCCTGAACGAAACGATCTGTCAAAAACTCTTCAGTGCCTTTCCGGAAGCCAACGAAGGGATGTTGAGCCGTTTAAGGTCCACGCTGGTTTCACGGAAGATCCTGAGCCGGATCGCCGGAGATTTAAAGCTTGAAAAGATCCTTCGGATCGGAAAAAGCCTGCGTCAAAGTCTTAAAGGCGGGTTAAAGGCTAAGGTCCTGACGGACGCGCTGGAAGCACTTTTTGCGGCGATCTATTTTGACCGCGGGCAAGGACAAGTTCAAAAATTCATTCTTAAGCTTTTCAAAGATTATTTCGACCCTAAACTTCTTTTCCGTCTGGACCCCAATCCGAAAAGCGCACTTCAGGAATTGACGCTCCGCCACTGGCAAAAACTGCCGCAGTACAAACACCATTATTCTTCCCAAGGCGTTAAAACGACTGTGTCGATCGACCGCAAACGCAAGGCGACCGCATGTTCCAGGATGCGTCGGGATTCCGAGATCAAAGCAGCGTTCCAATTGATCCGGATGATCCGGAAGGAACTTAAAGAGAGAAAATCACTGGCGGGGATTTAAAGAAAATCACTGCAGGATCAGCTGCAGGAGAACCTCATCCGAACGTTCGTTGGCAATATGATCTTCCAAAATTTCTACTTGTGCCGGATCCGGCTTCAGTTCGGGTTTTTCGAACGGCCCGGATAAAAGGATCGGGATAGGCCCCAGATAAACGTTCTCTTCCTTCTGGAAAGAACGGGACAAAAACGGGAAAAGTTCCTGGGCAATGACCGGCGGAAGGAATACATCCAGCCTGAAATTAAGCAGTCCGTCAAATCCTAAAGTCCCTTCGCCATCCACAATGATATTCTCGTTCTTCTTAAGGAGCAGGTTCTCGGTCGTCAGCTTACCGTCCTTTAGATCCCATTTGAAATCAAGTTGACTGAAGGCCTTCCGGTCCTTATCCCCGATCACTTCGGTGATCTTTTCAAAAGAGCGGATCCTGGAAAGAGCGTCCGGGATATCCAGATCATTGAACTGTCCATTCTCGACCGTCATGTTCCCCTGCCCGGCCAAAAATCTCCGCCAGGCTTCTTCGCCCCATCCTTCGCCTTCCAGATAAAGTTTCAAGTGCGTGGTCCCGTCCAGCATTTTCGGGGCCGGGGCCTTGCGATCCACAAAAAGGCCGAGGTTCAATCCGCGGATCTCTCCTTCACAGATATAACGAAAACGGTCATCGCGGAAATCCAAAGACCCTTTCAGGTCGGCTTGGCCTTCATACGCCTCAAAGCGCAAGTTCTGAATATTCCATAGTTCAGTATCGTAATCCATATCCACCGAAAAATTCCTGGCGGTCTTTCCTGCCGGGAAAAGCGCTTCGATGGAATGCCGGATTTGCGGGTAGATCTCAGAAGATCTTTCCTTGAAAATTTCCGGAAAAAGCGCCGCGACCGACTGCCAAACCCCTAAAGGATCAAACTCCCCGGAAACGACCCGGATCCGGGCTTGAGGCTGGGTCTGGAGGTTCAGGACCGCCAGATCGGCAACGACGGGTGAATTCCCGACCTGGAATTGCATTTGTTTACCTTCAATCATGAGCGGGCTCACGTCAAAGGATAATTGGGCGTTCTGGACCCCCTGCCCGTCCGTGCCCACCCAGGAACCTTTTTCGATCGTCACATGAAAGATATGTTCCGCGGATTCAAGTTTTCTCAGGTCCCCTTTCCAATTCGCCAGGATTTTCGCATCTCCTTGGATACGGTATTTTTCTAGGAGCGGGATGAATTTTTCCCATCCGTTCAAAGAGAACTTGTTGGTGATCAAGTTTAACTGGCCTTGCCCCGTTTCCAGGTTCAGGTCCGTCAGATTCCCTTTGGTCCCGATCTCCTGAAAGTGGACCGAAAAATCCCCGGAAAGGCTCTTCCCGTTCTGAACCAGATAATCAAAGGTCAGATCAAAGGGCAGATCTTTCGGTTTACGGAAATAATTTCCGTAAGACAAGAGTGCCCGCGTCAGATCGCAATTTAAATGTAATGAGAGATGATCCAATGTCCCCTGCATGGAAATGACCCAATTGCTAAGACCGGAAAAACCGATATGGAACGGGATGGCATTCTCCAGAGCCGGGCAATACTGCATGATCTTTTCAAGAACAATATCCGAAACCGAAATGTGCATGCCGCGGATCTCGCGCGTGCTCGCTTTAAGCTCCCCGTTGGCTTCGATCCTGCCGATCGGAAAACGGATGAAACTTTTTTCCAATTTCAGGTCTTCGGTTTCATAGTTCCAGGAACCGGATAATCCGAAATCGCCGTCCATGGACGGCGGACGGACCCAATTGGTCTGATGAAGCACTTCGTAAACAAGCTCCTTGATCTTTCCGCTACTTTTAACGTTCAAAAAAGGTTCTTGGGTCTTCTTATGAAGCTCTAAGGAACCGCTCACCTGCCCGCCTTTAAGAAGGAAAGAGTTCCCCGGAAGGACCGAAAGCGCTTGCGGATCCGCCACCGGTAAATTCTTCAGCTCAGCCGTCAGATGAAGTCCAAGTTGACCCCAAGTCCATTTTTCATGAGAATCGACCAACACATTCCCTTTGACCGATAAAGCGTTCGCCACACCGCCCACACTACTTACCCACCGGACCGGGACCATATGATGAAGACGGATAGCTCCGGTCTTTAAGGAAAAACGGTCAATCCGTTTCAATTCTTTCAAGGGAGAGGTGCTGTCGGTATCCTGGAAGTTCGCATTCGAGATCTGAATGCCACCGATCTCTTTTTTGCCGAAGATCAAAGGAAGAATACTTAATTTCAATTGGATCTTTTCCGCTTTGACCGTAAAAACATTGACCGGGAAACTGATTTCCGCATCCTGTAAAGTAACATGCGGGACCGGAAAAGAACCGGATTTGATCTTCTGATAAGTGAGAGTGCTTTCGGTAAGTTCTTGGATCTTTTGAAGGGTCCGTTCTTGAGCTTGAGGGGATTTCAACAGCGTATCGGCATAGATCCATGCCCCAATAGCCAGAGCCACCAGGAGCAGGCATACAGCGGGCAAGAGCTTAACGATCTTTTTCATGGAACCTTTTTTATTTTCGCTCAGCTTCATTCAAACTACAAAAGATCTGGAAAAAAGAATTCCCCCGATGATCAAGGATTGGTCGGACTGGATTGCATAGACCCAAAACCGACGGGAGAATAATTGTAATCGTCTAAAAAACCCTGGCAACCGATAACCAGAAAAGCCATGACGAGAACAAAGGCGAAAAGAACAAAGGATCGCATTAACGTTTGGTAAACTGGAAGCTTCTGCGAGCGCCTTTGCGGCCGGGTTTCTTTCTTTCTTTTTTACGGGGATCCCGCGTCAAGTGCCCGCCCTGGCGTAGCGCTGGACGCAGCCCTTCCTGATAGCTGACCAAAGCCCGTGAGATCCCTAAACGGATCGCTCCGGCCTGTCCTGCTACTCCGCCGCCCTGGACCCGAGCACGGATACGCGCCTGACCCAGCAGATTCGAAACTTTCAAAGGTTGTTCCACGATCATTTGGAGGTTGGCGCGTTTGAAGTATTGCATGGAGTCCTGGCCGTTGATCGTAAAGCCTTTTTGGCCCGGAAAAAGCCAGACGCGTGCGATCGCATTTTTACGGCGTCCGGTGGCATAAAAAGATGAAGCGGTCATGATCAAACCTCTAAGGTTAAAGGCTTTTGAGCCTTTTGTTGATGAGCGGCACCGGTATAAACACGGAGTCTTTTCAGCATTTTGTCCCCGAGCCGGTTGTGCGGCAACATGCGTGAAACAGCCCGCATAATGATCTCACGGGGTTTTTTCGCCATAAGGTCTTCATACGGGTAAGTCCTTAATCCGCCCGGGTAGCCGGTGAAGTGTTTATAGATCTTCTGTTCTTTCTTCTTCCCCGTCACGTGGATCTTTTCGGCATTGATCACGATGACCTGGTCCCCGATCAGTTTATCCGGCATATAGCAGGTCTTCCCTTTGCCGATCAAGAGCGAAGCCACACGGGTAGCCAAACGGCCGAGGGTTTTCCCCTCCGCATTGATCAGATAAGTCTTGTGCTGCATGTCTTTTTCTTTGGGAATAAATGTTTTCATTCGGAATGTCCTTAGAAAGTATCCTTAGAAAAGTTTGGGGAGTATAGCAAAAACACTCTAGGCTGTCAAACGTTTCTCTCTCGAGGGATCGAAACTTACAGGGGAGGGATAAAAAAGCGCAGCGCTTCGGCCCTAAGTGTGAGGACAGATCCCCCGATTTCCCTTAAGCGAGGGATCGATCCCACGGGATTGCCGTCCCTTATAGAGCTTCTCGATCGGCTTTTTAAAAATCAAAACAGCCAAAATCTGCCCAAAGCTTAACACATCTTTTATTTTTTTCAAGGGACCCCAAAGGGTTCAAAAGAGCAAAAAGGCGTTAGTACTTAACCTTAAGCAGCGTAAGGCCTTCGGAAGGAGCCGTCATCCCCGCCGAGGAACGGTTCTTAGCCTTGAGGATTGCCGTCATAGCGGCAGGGATCTTCTTCCCTCTTCCGACCTCTAAAAGCGTTCCGATCATGTTCCGGATCATATGATAAAGAAAGCCGTCCGCCTCAATTTGGAACAAGATCAGATGGCCTCGTTTCTTGATCTGAAAACGCTTGATCGTCCGGACACAGGACGCATCTTTTTTTTTCATCATGGCCGGCGAGGTAAAAGACCGAAAGTCATGTCTCCCGGTCAAAAAACGGGTGGCTTTGCGCATTGAGGCAAGATCTAAAGGATAAGACACGTGAAAAACGCGGCCGGCCATAAGCGGCGACCGGTAAGAATGGTTCCAGACGCGATATTCATACGTTTTGGATCTGAGACTATACCGGGCATGAAAATCCTGAGAAGCTTCTTGAATTGTTTTGATCACAACCGAATCCGGAAGAAGTGCATTAAGCCCTCGCTGGATCCGTTTTAAAGGTTCAGGGCTACTCACCTTAAAGTTTACGACCTGTTCTTCCGCATGAACGCCGCTGTCTGTACGCCCGCTTGCGGCTGTGATCTTCATTTTATGCCGGAAAAAAGTCGAAAGCGCTTTTTCAAGGGCTTCTTGAATGGTAGGTTTTCCGGGCTGTTTTTGAAACCCGAAAAAGGCCGCACCGTCGTATTCCAAGACGAGTTTGATGTTTCTCATCATCTAGACCTTAAACTACGGATTGAAGACTGTGGACCAAAAACTCAAAAGCTTTTTGGCTCCGGTCTCGGGTCTTTAGTTTAGCTTGCAAAAGCAAGTTCTGCGATCTGAACCGCGTTCAGCGCGGCGCCCTTGCGGATCTGGTCGCCCGAAACGAACATCGTAAGCCCGTTCTCGACGGTCGGATCCACCCGAAGCCGGCCCACCAGAATATCATCCTGTCCCGTGGCTTCAAGAGGCATGGGGAAGTAATTTTTGACGCGGTCATCGATCACTTTAACCCCGGCGGCTTTGGATAAAAGCTCCCGAGCTTCTTCCGGAGAGATCTTTTTTTCGGTTTGGATAAAAAGCGCTTCAGAATGCGCGCGCAGGACCGGCACACGGACACAGGTGGCCGTTACCTGGATCTCCGGCGCGTGAAAGATCTTCTTGGTCTCCTTGACCATTTTTGTTTCCTCCTCGCAATACCCGTCGGGACCGATCTTGGAATTATGCGAGAACACGTTAAAAGCGATCTGATGCGGCAAAACTTTCGGAGTGATCTTCTTTCCGTTAAGGAAATCTTTAGCCTGGATTTTTAATTCTTCCATAGCCTTCGCGCCGGCACCGCTTGCGGCCTGGTAGGTTGCAGCTACGATCCGTTTAATTTTGGCAGCTTTATGGATCGGCCAAAGCGGAACAAGCATAATGATGGTTGAGCAGTTCGGGTTGGCGATGACTCCTTTATTCTTAAAAATATCTTCCGGGTTGATCTCCGGAATAACGAGCGGGACTTCCGGGTCCATGCGGAATGCACTTGTGTTATCCACCATAAGCGCTCCGGCTTTCACAACATGAGAAACTAATTCC
>CAYQTU010000001.1:11889-44183 GCA_964420575.1 uncultured bacterium | reverse complement strand
TCGACAGCCTGAAACAGCAGTTGAACCTGACCTATAGCTCCGGCTTTCACAACATGAGAAACTAATTCCCGGCTGACCGCTCCGCCGGCACTGGAGAGCACTAAATCCAACCCTTCGAAAGAAGTGGGCTTGGCTTCCTCAACCTGGTAGGTCTTTCCCATGAACTTGATCTTTTTTCCAGCAGAACGCCCGGAAGCCAGAAGTTTCAACGTTTCGATCGGAAATTTCCTCTCCTCGAGAAGCGTTAAGAATTCTTGACCGACCGCACCCGTTACCCCCAAAACCGCGACTTTCAACTTCCTGTTCATTGCCTGTTTCCTTCTTTCTTTAAATTTAAATTACGCCCGTGCTTTCGGATCGAGCCCTTTAACGACAAGATCGCCGACCTCAGTGGTCGAATATCCCATTTTCCCGGCCGCAAGACTTTTCAATTTTTTTGCTGTCACCCATTTCACGGATTCTTCGATCGTTTGAGCCGCTTGTTCTTCGCCGAGGAATTCCAGCATCATTTGTCCCGCACAGATCGCCGCAAGCGGATTAATGACATTCATGCCCGTATATTTAGGCGCAGAACCGCCGATCGGTTCGAACATCGAAACACCTTGAGGGTTTAAATTGCCTCCGGCCGCAATCCCCATACCCCCTTGGATCATAGCGCCAAGGTCCGTAATAATATCCCCGAACATGTTGTCGGTCACGATCACGTCGAACCACTCGGGGTTCTTTACCATCCACATACAGGTCGCATCCACGTGTGCATAATCCCGTTTTATATCGGGATAATCTTTTTGCCCGACTTCATGAAAAACGCGTTCCCAAAGATCGAACGCATAGGTCAGCACATTGGTCTTTCCGCAAAGGGTAAGCGTCTTTTTTTTGCTATTCCGCTTGCGGGTATATTCAAATGCATACCGGAGACAACGCTCGACGCCTTTCCGGGTATTGCGGCTCACTTGGACCGCAACTTCATCCGGTTTTCCTTTATTGATGAATTCTCCTTCACCGACATAAAGGCCTTCATTATTTTCGCGGACCACCACAAAATCGATATCTTCGGGCTTCTTATTCTTCAAAGGACAATCCACGCCCGGGAAAAGTTTGACCGGACGGAGATTGATGTACTGCTCGAGCGAGAACCGCAACTTGAGGAGGAGGCCTTTTTCAAGGATCCCGGGCTTTACCTCCGGATGGCCAACCGCCCCGAGATAGATCGCCTGATAACCGCGAAGTTCATCAACCACGCTGTCGGGAAGCACTTCCCCTGTCCTTTTGTAGCGTTCTCCGCCAAGGTCATATTCATGACGGTCCAGTTTGAAACCGAATTTTTCGGATACTGCGGTTAGAACCTTATTCCCTTCACGGACCACTTCGGTACCGGTCCCGTCTCCGGGAATGACTGCGATCTTATATGTCTTCATGCCTGCTCCTTTGATTTAGAATGATTTTAAGATTTCAAGTCCAACGTTTGGAATAACCCGATGAGAAACTAAAGGCGGGAATTCTATGCCAGGACCTAGGTTTTTTCAACCTTTATGGTGCGCCGTTTAACGCTCTCATAAAGCTGAATGTATTTCTTCGCGGAGGCCGTCCAAGAGAAATCGGACGCCATTGCATTCCGCATCAATGCCTTCCATATTTTTTCCTGCTTGTACAGTCCGATCGCCCGCGTCAATGCCTCGGCCAATGCATCACTCGTGTATTCCTCGAACCGGAACCCGTTTCCTTGCTGTGTAGCGGGGTCGAATTCCTGGATGGTATCGGCAAGCCCTCCGACCGCCCGGACCACCGGGATCGCACCGTAACGCAAAGCGATGATCTGCCCTAACCCACAGGGCTCATAATAGGAAGGAAAAAGAAAGATATCCGAACCCGCATAGATCTTTTTTGCCATTTTAGAATCGAAAAGGATGTGCACTCCAAGCCATTTTCTGTTCTTTTTGGCAAGATCCCGAAGCACATGGTGGTACTTCTCATCCCCGGTCCCCAAAAGCACAAGCTGCACTTCTTGTTTAGCCAACTGTTCAAAGACCGGGATCAAAATATCCAGGCCTTTATGGTCCACAAGCCGTGCCACAAATCCCAAAAGGGGGATCTGTTCGTCAACTTTAAAACCGTTTTCGCGCTGCAAATGGGCTTTGTTCAGTTTTTTCTTAACCAGATTTGAAGCGTTATAATTAGCTTCAAGGTCCTGGTCTTTTTCAGGGTCCCAATCTTTAGGATCGATCCCGTTAACGATCCCTGTCACGCTGTCTTTGCGCGCAGCGAGAACCCCTTCCATCCCGCAGCCAAACTCTTTGCTCTGGATCTCACGGCTGTAACGTTCACTCACGGTCGTGACCTCGTCAGCAAAGACAAGCCCGCCTTTGAGAAAACTGAATTTCCCGTAAAATTCCAGATAATCCGACTTGTAGAATTCCCATCCCAGACCGGTCGGCGGGAAAGAATCCGGAGGGAAGTTCCCTTGGTAGGCCAGATTATGGATCGTAAAAACGCTTTTCGTTTTTGGGAATGCCCCGGAACGCCCGACAATCGCTTTCAAGAATACCGGGATCAGCCCGGTCTGCCAGTCATGGCAATGGATCACATCCGGATTCAGCTTTAGGTCTTCAATGGTTTTCAATACGACTCTCTGGAAATAGATGAATCGCCGGTCATTGTCCGGATAATCCCCCAAAGAAGTTCCGTACAGTTCTTCCCGGGAAAAAAATTCGGGATGTTCGACAAAATAAACTTTGACCCCGTTCGAAAGCTTTTTGTAGAAAATCCGGGCGGCTTCCCGCTGGATCCCGATCGTCACTTCCAAATAATCGACCGCAAGCTCCAGCTCCAATTCCTGGATATTGACACACTGGTAGCGGGGCAAAAAAACCGAAACATCATGGCCGAGGCCACGGATCGCTGCGGTAAGGGAGCCGATCACTTCGCCGAGCCCCCCCGTTTTGGCAAAGGGAGCCATTTCAGAAGCTACAAAAATGATCTTCACAGGTTTCTTTTTCCGGGTTTTTATTTTTAGGTAACGGGCTTATGCCACTTCGACAATGCAGTTCCAAGACCCGAACGCATTCGGAACACATTCGACCGGATCCTGGGCATTCTGCCATGCACCGTCCACAAGGTAACGGTATTCATAGCGTCCGGAAGAAAGTTTTAAAGAGGCTTTCCAATTCCCACTCGCATCTTTTTTCAGCGGGGTTTTTTCGGCTTTCCAATTGTTGAAAGTCCCGCCGACATAGACCTTTTTCGCCTGCGGCGCGTAAAATTTGAAATCGACCGTTTTTTCACAAGAGCTGGTTCCACATCGTGTTGATCTAGCCATGGTGACACTCCTTTTTTGATGGATTGAAACAGGTTTTAACATCAAGCCTACCGGATTTAAAAAATAAAACAGCAGTGAAAATCAGTATATATCAGAAAAAAGCACTTGCCAAGTAACATCTCCTCACTATAATGACGCCCTATGAGAACATGCGCTATCTGCAATAAAAAACCTATTATCGGGAATTCCATCGCACGGCGCGGTCTTGCAAAAAAGACCGGCGGTATCGGTAAGAAGATCACGGGGATTACGCGTCGCCGCTTTTTCCCTAACCTTCAGAAGGTGAAAGTCCTCTTCCCGAACGGGACCGTACGGCGGGTCAATGTTTGCGTCAGCTGTTTGCAATCCGGGAAAGTCAAAAAAGCACCTTCCCGCCGATTGGTTACGGCGAAAACCGCTGCTTAATCCTTCGATCCTGAATCGTTCTGCTTTCTTAACTGCTTGACATCCAGCGTTAACGTTTCCAGGCCGTTCCAGGATTTTGTTTTGATGGAATAAACCGCTTCAAAAAAAGCTTCCGGAGAGGCTGTTGCGAGCAAATCGACTGCTTCATCATCTAGAAGGGCGTGATGCTGAAGAGCCCCGTCCGTAAGAACGGCTTCATAAGTCTCTCCATAAAGACGGCGGGCTTTGGATTTCAACCGAAGATCCCGCGTCAAGAAAAGAGGTCTCGGGTTCCCAGCCCCATGGGGCGCTAATTGCTCCAGCTCACGAATAAAAAGGCTTGTGATCTCCCCTAACCTGATCTCGATATCCGCTTCAACCTGACGGATCAACATTTCGGGCTTCAGCTGCTCTTGCGCAAATTCATTGATCTTTTTTCTAAATTCGGGGATCTTGCTCTCTCGGATAGAAAGCCCTGCGGCCTGTTCATGCCCTCCGTAATCTTCCAAAAGTTGCGCACTATCCTGGATAGCATTGAAAAGATGGAACCCTTTGATCGAACGCCCGGACCCTTTCCCTTTTCCTTCCTCCACAGCGATCACGATCGCCGGACGATAATACTTCTCCACCAGCCTCGAAGCTACGATCCCGATCACGCCCTGGTGCCATCCTTTTCCTTCAACGACGATCACTCGTTCACGGTTAAAGTTGACCGTTTTTTCTGTTCTTTGGACAGCTTCCCTTGTGATTTCTTTTTCAGATTGTTGGCGGGCTTTATTTTCCTCGTTCAGGATCCTGGCCAAGCTTTCGGCCTCTCGGGGCTCTTGTGTCAAAAGCAGCTGCAAGGCCGTATCCGGAGAACTCATACGTCCTGCCGCATTTAATCTGGGGCCCAAAATAAAACCTACATGGCCGGTATCGATCTTTTGAGCTTTCAGCTTGGCCACTTCAGCAAGAGCCCGTATTCCAAGATTCTTCCTTTCAGAAAGGATTTCCAGACCTTTTTTGACTAAGATCCGGTTTTCCGAAACAAGCGGTGCAATATCGCTGATCGTCGAAAGCGTCACAAGATCCAAATATTCGAGAGCCTGCCCCCCCAAAAGAGCCTGACTTAATTTAAAAGCCAGTCCTGCCGCCGACAGCTCCTTAAAGGGATAAGCACAGTCTTTCTGAAGAGGATTCAAAATTAAATGAGTATTGGGAAGACCATCGGCCGGAAGGCGGTGATGATCGATCACGATCACTTCCATATCCAGTTTTCGGGCGATCTCGATCTCTTTTTTAGCCGTGATCCCGCAGTCCACGGTCAAAATTAACCGGATCCCTTGCTGATGAGCTTTCCGGATCGCCGCTTCACTGACCCCGTACCCGTCGCGTTCTCTTTCAGGTAAAAAGGTCGTGTAAATCCCGCCGAGCTTTTTTAACGTACAGGCCATGACCGCAACTCCCGTGATCCCATCCGCATCATAATCCCCGTGAATGAGGATCTTCTCCTGGGCTTTGACGGCTTGTTCAATGCGGGTTTTGACCTCCCGCATATTTTTCATCAGGAATGGGTCAAAAAGATCCGAGAGGCCGGAAAAAAGAAAGGACTCGATCTCCGAGTCCTTTCTTAAATTCCGTTTTTCAAGAAGCCGGCGGAACGCCGGCGTAAAACGAGATGCTTGCTGCTCCACTTTACTTGTGTGCTTTCCAATCCACCACAAGCGCCGTAGCAACAAAAACCGTGGAATAAATACCGACACAAAAACCGATCAGAAGCGTAAATGCAAAATCGTTTACGCTGCTTCCTCCGAAAAGGAACAAGGCCAACGTTGCCAAGATCGTCGTAAAGCTGGTCAAAAGCGTCCGACTCAGCGTCTGATTGATGCTTAAGTTCACGATCTCAGGGAATGGGGTCTTCCGCATGAGCTTCAAGTTATCGCGGACACGGTCAAACGTAACGATCGTATCATTGACCGAAAAACCCATGATGGTCAATACCGCAGCAATGATCGGAAGATTGATCTCGCGACCACTCAGGGCATACATCCCGAACGTGAAAATCGTATCATGGAAGATCGCAACCACAGCCGCTAAAGCGAATTTCCATTCGAACCGGACCGCCAGATAGACCAAGATCCCTAGGGCCGACCAAAGAACCGCCCAAAGGGCTTTTTCCGTAAGTTTCGTGCTCACAGAGGGGCCGACCTGATCCACGCGAAGGATCTCATACGCCTGATCCCCAGCCACTGTTTTCGCGGCTTCTTCGATCTTTAACGTTTCACCCCCTGCCATTTTCACAAGGAATTGATTGTCTTTAGGATCACCAAAACGTTGAAGCGTTAACCCTTTTAGATTTTCTTTTTCAAGGGTCGAACGCAGCTGGGCAATGTCTACGGATTGTTTAAAACCGATCTGGACCAATGTCCCTCCGGTGAATTCCACTCCGTAATTTTCATGACCACGCTGCATAAAAGCAAAAAGACCGATCCCGATCACGATCAGGGAAAACCCATAAGCCCAAAACCGTCCTTTTAAGAACTGGATGCTGGTCTTTTTAAAGAATTGATGCATATGCAGGTTTAAATTGGCGTTCTTTTTTGAAAGGTAATCAAAGATCACGCGGGTGACAACGATCGCGGAGAACATACTTGCCACAATACCGATGCTCAAGGTCACCGCAAACCCCTGGACCGGCCCGGTCCCAAAAATAAAAAGGAGCGCTGAAGTGATCAGTGTGGTCACGTTAGAATCCAAGATCGCAGAGAACGCTTTGTGATAACCTGCGGAGATCGCTGCCCGTGCGGTTTTCCCGGCCGTTATTTCCTCCCGGATCCGTTCGGAGATCAGCACATTAGCATCCACCGCCATCCCCACCGACAAGATAAAACCTGCAATACCCGGAAGAGTTAAGGTTGCTCCAAAAGCCGCCAAGGTCCCGACCATGAAAACAATGTAAAAAACCAACCCGATGATCGCAACAACGCCGGGGAGCAGATAATAAAGCGGCATGAAAAGAAAAATAAAAAGCACGCCCATAAGACCGGCTTTAATGCTTTTCTCGATCGAGTCTTTCCCGAGTCCCGGACCGACTGTCCGTTCCTCAATGATGCTTACCGGAGCCGGAAGAGCGCCGGCACGAAGCACTAAAGCAAGGTCGCTCGCTTCCTGCGCTTTAAAGTTGCCGGAAATCTGGGCTTTACCGTTCGGGATCCGGTCACGGATCACCGGCGCTGAATAGACCACACCGTCCAAAACGATCGCAAGTCTTTTTCCGATATTCTGGAACGTCACTTTATCAAAGATCTTGCCGCCTTCTTTATCCAACGTTAAAGAGACCACCGGCTGTCCGTACTGATCAAACGTGACCGATGCCGTGGTTAAATGTTCTCCCGTAAGAACGGCTTTACTTTCTAAAAGCACCATTTCCTCGTTAGAACTGCCTTTGATCTTTTCGTACTCATAACCTTCGGGAACAGTGCCCTCATCGGCTTTCTGGATCAGCGCCGTATCCTCAGAAACGATCTTAAATTCCAAGTGAGCCGCTTTGCCCGCGATCTCTTTGGCACGTTCACGGTCCGTCACTCCAGGCAGCTTCACGACCACCTGATCTTTCCCTTGAGTGGAAATGTCCGGCTCTTTGACGCCGAACTCATCGATGCGGTTCCGTATGATCTCGGCTACGCGTTCCGCAACATCCTTACGCGCTTCTTCAGGGACCTTTTCCATGTCCACTTGAAGGAGCATTTGAATTCCGCCTTGGAGATCAAGCCCCAGATTGATCTTTTCCTGCAACGGGTAGGCCTTCCAGATACAAAAGGCCGTCACAAGGATGATAAGGATAACTTTCCACTTATAATATTTATCCATATTACTCTCCTATTGATACATGCCGACAATGGCGCTTTTAACGATTTCGAGTTTTGTTTCAGAATCTCCGACATTCAAAACCACATATTTCTCCTGGATGCTCGAGACGGTCCCGATGATCCCCCCGGAGGTGATGACCCGGTCGCCTTTCTTTAAATTAGCGATCATGTTCTGGAGCTCTTTCTGCCTTTTCTGTTGCGGCCGGATGAGCAAAAAATAAAAGACCATGAACATCAGGATGATAGGTAAAAATTGCACGATAGGGTTAATCTGTTGGGGAGCGGCCGAAACACCGTCCGCAGCATAAGCGATCTTTTCGAACATAATGATCTCCTTTTAACGGCTTTCAGGATCAAACCGGTTTTGAAAATTTCTTTTAAATTGCAGGAACTTCCCTTCCCGGATCTTGGCCCGCATGGCCTTCACCAGGTTCACGAAATAATGCACATTATGCAATGTAATGAGCTCCGCGCCAAGTATTTCATGACAATTCACTAAATGCCTCAAATAGGCCCGGGAAAAGTTGCGGCAAGTATAACAGTCGCAATCCTCCTGGATCGGCTTCGGATCTTTTTGGTATCTTCCGTTCCGAACCACCACCAGCCCGTCACTTGTAAAGGCCGTTCCGTTCCTGCCGTACCGGGTCGGGTTCACACAATCGAACATATCGGCCCCGCGTTCCACGGCATCAAAAAAATCGAGCGGCGTTCCCACCCCCATCAAATAACGCGGCTGATCGGCCGGCATCATCGGCAGGATCTCTTCCAGGATCTTGAGCATTTCCGGCTTAGGTTCCCCGACGCTCAACCCTCCGAGGGCATAACCGTCAAACCCGATGGCTAAAGTCTCTTCGAGCGACCGCCTCCTGAGATCGGAAAATGTCCCGCCTTGAACGATCCCGAAAAGCGCCTGGGTTTTAAGCCGGTGACGTTTTTTAGCCCTTTTCGACCACCGCAGAGTGATATTAACGGCTTTTTCGATGGTTTTTTTATCTTTGTTCGCGGCTGGGCATTCGTCAAAGACCATCGCGATGTCACTGCCGAGAACCTCTTGGATCTCGATCACTTTTTCGGGTGTTAAAAAGATCTCGCGGCCGTCAAAATAAGAAAGGAATTTAACGCCTTCTTCCGTAATGCTTCGTAATTTGCTCAATGAAAAAACCTGATACCCCCCGCTATCGGTCAGGATCGGCCGGTCCCAAGCCATGAACCGATGAAGGCCTTTGAGTTTCTGGATCACTTCTGTTCCGGGGCGGATATAAAGATGGTAAGTATTAGAAAGGATAATCTCCGCACCGGCTTCGACCAGGTCCTTCGGCATGACCGCCTTGACCGTTCCCTGAGTGCCGACCGGCATGAAAACCGGCGTTTCAAAGGTCCCGTGCGGGGTAGTGATCTTCCCGACCCGTGCTTTACATTTTTTATCTTGCGCTAAAAGTTTAAATTCGAATTTTTTCATAACATCAATATCGCATTAACGTTTTAAAAGATCGTTGGCCTAACTAAGCGATCAACATCGCATCACCGTAACTGGCGAAACGATAATTGTTTTCTAAAGCGACCTGATAAGCGGCCATCATCTTATCATATCCCAGAAAAGCGGCCAGCATCACCAAAAGAGTGCTTTTCGGCATATGAAAATTAGTGATCAATGCTTCCACGACTTTAAAATCGTAGGGGGGATGGATAAAAATAGAGGTTTTCCCTTTCTGAGCAATCACTTTCCCTTCGTTATTCACCGAAGATTCGAGCGCCCGGACACAGGTCGTTCCACAAACCACAACGCGCCGGCCTTGTCCCTTTGCTTGATTGATGCTTTGGGCGGCTTCCGGAGAGATTTCATATGCTTCTTCGAACATCTTATGGTCTTCAATGCTTTCTACGGCGATCGGCTGAAAAGTCCCGTAACTGACATGAAGCGTTATATAAACGATCTCGACACCTTTTTTCTTTAAAACCTCTAAGAGCGTCTGATCAAAATGAAGCCCCGCTGTAGGCGATGCTACGGCACCTTCTTGTTCCGCAAATACGGTTTGATACATATTCCGGTCGATCTCAAGATCTTCCCGGTCAATATAAGGCGGAAGCGGAATGTGCCCGAGTTTTTGGATCTTCTCTTTGGGATGACCCCCAAAGAATTTTATCAACCGCTGGCCCGAATCTTGAACGGGCCGGCCGATCACCTCGGCCTGAAGTTCGGTCCCGTTACAGCTGAAATCGATCGTTTGCCCTTCTTTAACGCGGCCACCCGGTTTCAATAGTGTTTCCCAAATATTTTCACCGATTTCTTTGAGCAAAAGCGCTTCGACTTTGCCCCCTGTTGTTTTTTTCCCGAAAAGCCGGGCAGGAAGAACTTTGGTATTATTTAAAATCAGAAGATCGGTCGGTTTGAGAAGCTCCAGAAGATCACGAAAGACCTGATGAGTGCAAACGCCTGTTTTTTTATTCACACAGAGCAGTTTTGCTTTGGTCCGTTCTGCGGCCGGGAATAACGCGATCTTCTCTTTGGGTAAAGGATAATCAAAATCAGATAATTTCATCTTGAGCTGAGCGCATCGATCACATCTTCGGCATTGCGGACAATCTTCATCTGCCGGGGAAAATCTACTGCAGGGTCCTTCTGAAGATCAAGCGCTAAAGTCTGAAGGGTTTTCCCTAAAATGAATATAGGTTTTTGGATCAGACGCTGATGGGTCATTTCCCAAACTACAAAAAATTCGGCAAGCGTTCCGGTCGCGCCGTCCAGAAAGATATAGGCCTCTCCCATCTCAATCAACCGGAATAAACGGTCTTTCCAGGAAGGGGTTTGAATGACCTCGCTCACCCAGGGATTCATCTTTTTTAAAGTTCCTCGGACAATAATGCCTGTATTCCGGCCGCGGACCGAACGGCTTCCGCGGGCGACCGCTTCCATGACTCCGCCGAACCCGCCATGAAAGATATGGAATCCTTCCTGGGCTAATTTCATTCCCATCCCCATCGCCCGCTGATAAGCCAGATCCGTCTCCCTGATCTTGCCGCTTCCAAAGACCGCAATGTTACGGATCGCTCTTTTTGAAGAAGACCGGTAAGGCGACATTCAGACTTTTTCCCCTTTCAGGATCTCAGGGACAGGGTTCGCATCGATCCGCATCCCGCCGTCATGTTCGATATGGATCGTGTAGATCGTCCCCGGCAAGAACATCGACCCAGGGGCTTCGATCTGTGCGTTTTTGATCCCGGCACGTTCCCGTTTTTTAGGATCCAGAGCATAATGCCAGAACTCTTTCCAGAGTTTTTGCTCGAAGGGAGTCGGTTCACCGCTAAGACGATACCCCCCGGGGATCTCATCGGGTTTATTGATGTCAAAAACTTGAGTCTCGGAACCGTCCAGAACAAAGGCTTTCATAAAAAGGTAAGCGCTTTTCCCGCGCAACCGGTCACCCGCTTCAACTAATTTATCTTGGAAGCGGATCACAAGGGATTGGAATTGTATGATGTTGCCCCGAAAAGTGAAAAATTTCGGCTCGAGCGGTTTGCCCTGAGCGTCATATTCCAAAAATTTAATGGTGGTCCGGATCTTTTTCTGGGTTTCATCAAACTCGCTCTTAGTTACAAGAACATCCGCGATCCGGGTTTCCGCATTCAGACGGCTGATGATCTGACGCAGGATGCGTTCTTTTTGGATCCATTGGTTCAATCCAAAGATCGCGGTCAAAAGACCGGCCCCCAGAAGAACGCTGATCGCTATATTGAAAATCTTAGATCCGTTCATGTTTTTTACGAAGTTCATAAAAGGCCCCATTCCCAGCGTTTATTTTTTAAGAATAAACGCGCCCGCCGCGAATCGAACGCGGAACCTTCAGCTCCGGAGGCTGACGCTCTATCCAATTGAGCTACGGGCGCAAATCTCAAATTTCTTTTAACTAAGGTTTATTTGCGCCAGCCCTTTAGGGCGGGCGCCTGCGACCGTTTTATACTCTACACTTTCCGGACCAAGTCCTCCAAGTGCGGCTGCGCTGCGCTTCGCGCGTCCCATTGAGCTACGGGCGCAAAATCGTCTTCTTACTAAACCGGAAATATTAAATTATTCTTCAAATCCTTTTAGTTTTGCGATCTGAACACCGGGATAATAATAATCCAGGATCTCGCGGTAATTATAACCTAATTCCCCGAGATATTTCATCCCATACTGACACATCCCTACCCCATGCCCCCATCCGCGTCCTTTAAAAATATAATTCCCCGCCGCATCTGCAGTCACGCTTGTGATCAAACTGCTCTTGAGTCTGGCGGGATCGATCCATACCCGAAAGGCATCCGCATCTAATTCTTTCTGCCACCAAGTGCTTTTAATGATGATCTTATGAGCGCGGCCGCTTCGGTCAACTTTATCCAGCTTGATGCTTTGGATGTCTTTCAACGGCATTCCTTGTTTGGCTAACTTCTCAAGGATCTCTTGACGCGTTATTTTCGCTTCCCACCGGTAATGCGGCGACCCTTTACAAAAACGGCATTCAGCACCACTTAATGCAGGATTTGATTTTACCCGCCAAACAAGATCCGCCGAGGTTGTCGCCCCTCCGCAGGTGGAATGGAAAAAAGCATTAAGTATTTTATTGTTATAAATCAGGATCTCCCCTTGAGTCGATTCGATCGCCTGATTGGTTCGCTGATCTTCTATTTTTTTCCCGGTATACACTTGGCTAAAGACGCCCGATGAAACATCATATTCTTCATTTTGCCGTTCCAACATCTTAAACAGCGCAAATGTCCTGGAAACAACAGCCTGCGCTTTCAAAGCCTCAGGAGCCCATTTAGGGTTCGCTTCAAAAGCAATGACGCTCTTGAGGTAATTTTCCAGCTGGAGCTCATTGATAATATTCAATTTATTCTTGGAATTTTTATAAAGAAGGATCATGTCCCCGTACAGACCGGCACGGCTGATCTGGATCCCGCCGCCCGAACTTTTGATCAAAAGAGAACGGCTTGGGACAACGCGTGTCCACCATTGGATGCCTCCCTGAACGGGTTTCACAGTCGCCCCATCCAGTTTCGCATCACGAACAATAACCCTCCCCTGATCATCATAAACCTCGAACGCCGTCTTACAGCTCAACTTGATCTCCGGTTTATCCCGGGCCACTAAGATGCGGATCCTCTCAAAAGACCGCATATCGGAAGGTAAAGGGAGCGAAACTTCGCGAAGTTTTTCTTCCGCTCGAAGAGGCGAAAGAAAAAAGAAAAAAAGAGCTCCAACGCTGATGAGTTTAAGGGCCCGAAGCGACATAAGGGGGGTATTGTAACAAGGAAGCGATTCAAACAGCAAGCCGTAAGAAACAAAAAACCGGTTGAACTTTTCAGCTCAACCGGTTTTCAGAACTTTTGCAGCTTAAAAGCTTATTTTATGGAATCGAGATAAGCTTTAAGTTTCGACCACGTCTTGCGACCCACCACACCATCCGGGGTCATGCCGTTATCCTGTTGGAAAGCACGGACAGCATCCCTTGTGCCAGGACCGATCTTTCCGTCAAGAGGGCCGTTATAATAACCGGCTTTCTTCAAGGCTTTCTGGATATTTACCGAAGGCAATTCAAAACCTGAAGGCGTACGGTAGATCCCTTTGATCACACTCTCTTCTTCTTGAAGCGCACCGATGCGGGAACTTGCTTCATCAAGCTGCCCCTCTAAAGAAGCTTTTCTGCTTTCTTCTGCTTGAAGTGCTGAGCGGGTATCCTGCAGGGACTGATCCAAACGAACCAACTCATCCGTGATCACGCCCATTTGCGCCTGAAGCGTATCTACTTTTTTTGAAGTTTTTCTTGATGCGCAACCACTGAAAGCGATCAAGCCGACTAACACCAAAAACAACGTGAAACGAGATGCTTTTCCCATGCGATTTCTCCTGTTTGAAGTAACTTTTGAAGTTTACGAATTAATGCTTTCGTAGGAGGTAAGTGTATCAGATTGAATTTTTGAAATCAATGAGAAATCTTGCATTCATTCATCCGCCGGTCGGACCGCAAACAGCATGAATTCCGTATGCCCGATCATACGCTGCACCGGACGCGTTTTACCACCACGCGCAAGGATCTCTCTTTCCAAAAGCTCACGGCTCTCTACCAGGATGAATCCTTGTTCGCGCAACGTCTCCGCCATTTTTTCGATCTGGTTGAATGTGGGGTTCAGGCTGACAAGCCTTCCTCCACCTTTGAGGATCTGTTTGACCACGGTCACTTCCTCCCACGGCTGGGGGATGTCTAAGATCACGGCATCAAATCCGGTCTCCGTAAAAGGTTCCATCGCTTGCCGCTGACAGAAGGTTACGAAATTTTTTAATCCTGCCCGCTCGATATTTTTATGGGCATTTTTGGGAAGATCTTCGCGCCGATCATAAGTAAAAACATGCCCGTTCGGCGCCACAGCCTGCGCTAAAGCCATCGTCAGAGATCCTGAACCTGTACCGATCTCCATCACTTTTGAACCGCTCCGGATCCCAGCTTTCATGATCAAAAGCGCCGCATCCTTGGGGTAAATGATTCCGCTTTCGCGCGAAGCCTTCATCATCAGATCTTCTAAAGTAGGTTTAAGAAGATAGCCAAATCCATGTTCGCAAACCACTTTCTTCCCAAAAGGCTGGCCGATCCATTCTTCCACGTTCAAAGGCTTCCCGCAATGAATAGAGGCCCGCTTCCCCCGCGCCACTTCGATCATATACGTCCGTTCATCATCGAACCAGAGAAGGACAAGGTCCCCTTCCGCAATCGCATTACCTGTGTTTTGAGAAATCATTTCGGTCATGACCGTTACAATATCCTTTCTTGTAAAAAATTACCACTGCTTTTCTCGGGCTAGCCTCAGCAATTCATCCAAATGATGCACGATGTGATCCGGCTTTGCCTCTCGAAGTATCCCTTCTGGAGTAAAACCGTGGGTAAGGGTTGCAACTTCTACTCCGGCGTTCCGGGCAGCCTGAACATCGATCGGACTGTCCCCGATAAAGACCACTTCCTCAGCTTCCGCATTTGCTTCTTCCATTAAATGATGGATGGTCGCCGGGTCGGGCTTGAAAGGCATTCCGTTATCACCGGTCAGGATCGCGATGAAATAATCCGCAACCCCGAGCGCCGTCAGGATCTGTGAGGAGAACGGGTCTGGTTTATTGGTGATTACCGCCTGAGTCCGGTCCTTAAAATACTCGAGAAGTTCGCGAGCCCCCGGATAAAGACAGGAATGGTCCAACATGTGTTCCTTATAATGATTACGGTAAAGCTTTGATCCCCTATCCGCAAGCTTTTCATCATCCGTTCGAAACACTTTTCTGATCAAAGCGTGAAGTCCGGTCCCTACGCAATCTTTGATCTCATCATCCGTCAACGCAGGCCCATTCAGTTCTTTAAGCGCATAACGGACGCTTTGGATGATATCTTGGCGGGTATCGACAAGAGTTCCGTCGAGGTCATACAGAATCAATTTCTTTTTCATAAAAGGTTAAAGCCTATGATTATTTTGCATGGATCATTTACACCATCGATCAAGATTTTTTAGAAGGCCGAAGACTTGTGGTCAATTCAGCGATTGCCCCGACCGGGCAAATGTACCGGCACCCGAATTTGGGGACGAAAAAAGAAAGGACAAAGACCGCAAGGAACGTTATGACCGCAGTTGTCCCCCAAGCATACCGTCCCGCTTCGAATTTCGCCACCCATGGAGAACCGAAGAGGGTCAAAAGATACATCCCGGCAACAAGCAGTAAAATAATATAACTCGAAAAGAACAGCCATGAAAAAATCTTCAGATACTTCTTTGACAGATGGGTCTGACCTTCCTGATAGGTCCCTATTGGACAAAGATTCGCACACCAGAATCTTCCTGATAAATTCAAAAGGAGAAAACTGTTAAAAATAAAGGTCCGGCAAAGTCCCCAAGGACAGGGTTGCGGACAAGCCCGGCAAAACACATACGGCACTTTGAAATAACAGCGAAAAACCGGTAAAAGCACCAACGGCAGGAATAAGATCCCGAAAATCCATTTTAATACGGCTTGCGGGAGAGGCCTTTGCGTAAGCCGGGAAATCACGAGAAGGATTAAAGCAATCACACAAAAGATCCGGACCGTGTTCAAAAAAACAGGGCTCCAGAGAAAACCTAAAAGACCCCCCTCATTTCCCGGGAGAGCAAACCAAGCTGTTCCTAATCCCAAGAAAGAAAATAACCAAAATAAAATCTTTTTATTCGGATTTGAAGCCATCGTGAGCTTTCATGATCCTTTCATTCGAATAATCGAGAATCTTTTTTTGAAGATCAAAAACCTCTTTTTCAATGTCGGCAAAAGCGCGTTCGGCCTTCTCAATGTGAAAAGGGAGTATAACAGTTTTTTGGTTCTTTAAAAAATAAAGGATCCCTGAATGAACAGGGATGTTGAGGACCTGATAAGCCGCGAGCGCATAAATCTTGATCTGAAGGTCATAAGCCTTTTGATCCACAGATGCCGCGTCTCCCACCGCGGTCTTATAATCTAAAATGTGCCAGGCCCCTTTCGCATCCTCAAAAAGCAAATCGAGTTTCCCATGGATCAGCCCGTGCCGCCCATTAAGGACAAAATCGATCTCCCGATGGATCTGCCTGGCCTTTTGAAGTTTCCGGAAAAGAGCGCTTCTGATGAACCTCTGAAAGAGTTGACGGGCATATAATTGCTCGCTTCGATTTAAATTTTTTATGGTTTTTTCAAAAAATTCTTTAAAAGCAACACTTTCAGGGTCCTTAAAATCACAGCCCTCCAGCACCGCATGCATCAGTGTCCCAAAATCGGAAGCAGAAAGACGTTCTTCCTCATCTTCAGAAACATTGGCATAGTTCCAAACAGGTTCGGGAACGCCCACCGTCCAGCCGATTTGATATGTTCTCCAAAAAAGTGCGGGGTCCTTTCGAAACAATACATAAGCCGAAACAGGAAGATCAATGCTCCGCGGTAACGGCATGACGGCTTTGGGACAAGGAAGCTCCGGAACAGTTTGAGGAGCGGTTTTTATTTCAGCTGCAGCCTTTTCAAAATAAGCGCTAAAGGAAGCGCCCAGAGCGGTCTCAGGGGGTGTCCCCAAAATAAGATCAGGCTGAGGATCAATATCCACCTTAAGGCCCATCTCACCGGCAATGCTCATGGCCCATTCCATCCAAGAACCTATTTCAGGGAATTTTTTATTATTTTTTTGATCTTCCTTGAAGACACCGCTAAAAAAAAGCCGCGCTTGGGCTCGGGTCACGGCAACATAAAAAAGTCTTTTCTTTTCCTGTTTTTCCCGCGCTCTTATTGCCTGGTCGATCTGATTGTAAAAATAAGGCTTTTCCTCCTTTTGCGTCTCTGGGTTCATCACCCGGAGGTCATAGCCATAAGCCGCATGAGCAACAACGGCTTTGGATTCTGAGCGTCCACGGGCATGATCCATGTTCGCAATAAAAACCACCGGGAACTCCAATCCTTTCGCCGCATGAACACTCATTAGACGGACTGCAGATCCGCCCTCTTCCCGGGCAACTTGCGCTTCAGATTCTCTAACCTCCTGAAGTTCAAGATGCTTAAGAGTCCGCAAAAAAATATGCAAGGGCACACGCTCATAAGCTTCATATTCCCGGGCTATCGCGATCAGCTTCTTAAGATTGGCATATCTTCTCACTCCGGCAGGATCGGCTAGCGCAGAAAGCTCGTATCCTGTCCGTTCGAGAATAGCATCCATGAGCTCTGCCAAGGAAAAGCGGTCTTTAAAAACTTGAAGCTCTTGGGTCAGCCGCCAGAAAAAACCGAGCCGCTTTCTCTCTTCTTCAGTGATCTCCGGGATCCGGTCCCATTCTTTCAAAGCCTGGTAGAGCGGTGCTTTCTCTGTTTTTTTCTTCGCATATCGGGAAAGCCAGAAAAGAGTATCATCTGAAATATGGAAAAACGGCGAGCGAAGACAAGCCGCTAACGGAATATCCAGAAGAGGCTTTTCAAGATGGCTGAGAAAGTTGATCATGTCTTGAACTTCGGGCTGCTCATAGAAACCGCGCCCTGCAACAACAAAATAAGGGATCCCGGCCGTTTTGAACGCCTCTTCATAGATCCCGCTAACCGTCATCGCCTGAAAAAGAACCGCCATATCGCCATAAGGGATATGTTCTTCATCATAAAGACGTTTGATGCGCAACGCCAATGCAGAGGCTTCTCTCATTTGGGCATGTTCTTTTTCTTCGTCTTCTCGAAGCAAAGTTGCTAAGACCTCAACCGCTGGGATGGATCCATTATTTTTCTTTCCAGAAGTTCCTTTCTGGGCTGTCAAAGGCTCATAAGGGAATCGATCTTCTTCCCACAAACGGCTAAAAAAGGCATTGATAAAATCAATAACCGGAGGTTCGGAACGGAAATTCTCCGTCAACACTAACCGTTCTCCATGCTCGGGATTTTGATAGAGTTTCTCTTTTTCCAAAAAGATATCCGGCTCAGCCCCCCGGAAACCATAAATGGACTGTTTGTAATCTCCGACCATAAAAAGATTTTTCCCTGTAGTTAAAAGCTCCAGAAAATCCACCTGTAAAAAATTAGTGTCTTGGAACTCATCCACCAGGATGAACCGGAATTGCTGCCGGCAGCGTTCTTTTAATCTTTGGGCGTACTCTTTAGGGCTCTTAAAAAGATTAACGGTCCGGGTCTGAAGATCATCAAAATCCAAAAGGCTCTTTTCTCTTTTTTGGGATTCATAAAAGGCTTCAAAGCAGAGCGCCAATAGCTCGAATTTCTCCCGCCAGGGAACGGCCAGGGTCTCTGCCTTCAAAGAGGCAAAATCCCGCATCAATTCTCGCCAAGCCTTCCATTCTTCCTGTAGGGTTTTTTTGCCTCCACGCTGATAAGGTGCCTGCCAATCCCTGAATTGCCGGAAAGTATTCCAACCCCATTTTTCTTTCCGGAAGAACTTTTCCCATTCCCTGGAATCCAGATCCTCCCCCAAAGTTTCCGCCAAACGGACCGCCGAACTAAAAATTTCCCGTTCCTTTTTTTTGCAGATCTGTCCAAGCTTTTCTGTGTTCTTTTCAAAAAAAACCTTTAAGTTCTTTCCTTCATGTCTTGCGGCCATAAAAACCTTCAAGATCGCGTGTTTCAGGTTCTCTTCTCCATAAATATGGAAGAGTTCAAATGTCCCGTCGCCTTTTTGATAGCTGGCTTTAACCGTTTCAGCAAGGGCTTCTTCCTTAAGAAGGTCGGTTTGTTCATTTTCCATCACGCGGAAGAACGGATCCACGCCTGCTTCGATCGGGTATTTTCTTAAAAGAGAAGACGCAAAACTATGAAAAGTAGAGATCGCAGACCGCTCCAGATCACGTCTCGGAGTTTCCATCCCTAAGTTTTTAAACTGTTCTGATAAACGGCTTTTAATCTCATTCGCTGCTTTTTCAGTAAAGGTCAGGACCAGAAGTTCGGTCATGGAGGCTTTCCGGGTCTGAATCAAATGAAGAACCCTCTCAATCAGCACGGAAGTCTTCCCCGTACCTGCTCCTGAAGAGACGATCAGATTGTTCCCGAGGCTTTTAGCGGCTTTTTCTTGGAGTTTTGTTAATGCCATAAATTGTTAGTTTTTGACTATGGATGTATTTGGGAATGAATCTCAAGAGCTCTATCCTTCAACTCCCAAAAGAGTTTATTATACAAAAAAATTTTCACGGTATGGAAAAAATGAATTTATAGGTTATACTTTTTCCATGGAAATCGAAAAAAGAAAGTTTTACAGACACCCGATTAAAGTGCCTATTCAATTGGCCGAGGTCCCTCATCAAAAGACCTCAACCTCCCGCTCGGAGGATCTATCTCAGGGCGGACTTTCTTTCTTTTGGCCGGACTTTATCCCCCAGGGGACCCATTTAAAATTATCGATCCCTGTCGAAAAACAGCTTTTTAAAATGAATGCCCATGTAGCCTATTGCCAAAAAGACGGAATGACGGGACTTTTTAAGACAGGAGTAATGTTCGAAGATTCCGAAAGCGCTTTTCGCGCCAAACTTGCCGAAGAAATCCTTCAGATCCAGGACTACCGGACAAAAATGTCCGAATTGCGCGGGCAACCGGTTTCAGAAACCGAAGCCGCTCAGGAATGGATCGGTAAAAATGCGGAAAGTTTTGCCCGGCTTATCGGACAAAATTAAAAAGATCTTCAATTTTTGATTTTGGGAACTCTAACGTTCATCCCCACCGTTTAAAGACCGAACATTCTGGGCCAGTTCTTTGGAAGGATAGGCAAAATAAAACCCTTGCCCGTAACGGATCCCCATTTGATGGATAAACTCCAGATCAGCCTTTTCTTCAACCCCTTCCGCAACGATCTCGGAACCATTAATGCGCGCCAAATGGGCCATTTCCCGGACGATCTGCTGGTTAAGATGATTATAAGCGATCCCTTTGATCAAATGGAGGTCAATCTTGCAAAAATCAGGGCGCAGAGAAGTCAGTTGAAAGGTTTTAGAACCGATATCCGTCAGATCATCCAAAGCAAAACAGTAACCTAAAGAACGAATAAAATCGACCCCTTTTCGGATGAATTCAAAATCTGATTTTTTGACACCCTCGGTCAATTCAAAAACGATCTGCCCTGAATATTCGCTGAATTTCTTTAAGAAATCCTCCCCTTCTTTCCCGGCAACAAAAGTCTGCTCCAAAGTCACGGGCTCTACATTTAAAAAAAGCTTCTTTTCCTTGCCGAGCTCAGGAAGCACTTTAGTGGCCATCTTAAGACAATGAAAATCCAAGGGGATAACGGTCCCCTTTTCATAGGAAAGCCGGAACATATCGGCCGGGTTTTGAGCTTCGCTCCGCGAAAGAGCTTCGTATCCAATGACCTTTAAAGTCCCGATCTCTACGATCGGCTGGTACACCGAATAGATCTTTTCCCGGGCATAGAAGGTGCTTTCAGCTTTTTTTTTGGACTCTGAACGGTGAGGCATATTTTTGAGATGAATCCTTTCAAGGAAATGCAGGATTATATCATTTTTCTCTAAGATTTCTAGGGGATGCTTAAGAAAAAATATTTTTTAATGCAGATCCGGGATCAGGATATTGAAAAACATAACCGGCTTGCCGTAAACGGACCGGCAAAGCTTTTTGACCGCTAAGAAGCGCTTCAGAAAGTTCTCCCAGAAAAAATTTTAAAAGGAATCCGGGGACCGGCAGCCAGGACGGACGCTTTAAAACTCTCCCGAGGGCCTTACAAAAATCTTTCATGGGTACCGGAATCGGGGCCGTCACGTTCACTGCCCCAGAAAATCCTGAAGAACCCAGGATAAAAAGGAAGATTCGGATCAGGTCTTCGATATGAACCCAAGAAATCCATTGTTCTCCAGAACCCAAAGGACCTCCCGTAAAAAACCGGAAAGGTGGAACGATTTTTCCAAGCATCCCTCCTCCAGGACCCAAAACTACACCTAACCGCGCCAACACCACTCGAACCCCTAAAGCTTCCGCCTTTTTGGCCTCAGCTTCCCATGCTTCACAAACTTCAGCCAGAAAACCTCTCCCGCGAGGAGATTGCTCGGTTACTTCTCCTGAGGGAACATCTCCGTAGTATCCGATAGCGGAAGCATTGATCAAAATCGAAGGTTTTTTCTTCATCTGCCCGATCGTCAAAACCAATGCTTTTGTGGCCTCAATCCGGCTTCTCAGAATCTTCTCTTTTTGAGCCGGAGTCCACGGTCGTGCCGAAATATTTTCACCAGCCAAGTTGATGATCGCATCCGCCGCTTCGATCTTCGTCTGTGGAGAACGCCCATCCCAAGGCATATACTTCGCAGCATCAGACGGACTTTCTTGAACTTCCCGGACAAGGACCATCACCTCATGCCCCTCCTCAAGCAGCTTCTTTCTCAGAGGCGTGCCGATAAATCCCGTTCCGCCTGCTAAAATAATTTTCATGACGCCGGTCCTTTCAATAAACTTGTTTGTTCGGTTTTTTATCCCACATACGAAGCAATCGGAGACATTCTTTTTTCATGAATCCTGAGCGGATCTTCACCCGGCTTTTCCCGTACCGTTTCATGGAGGTGTTAGAAATAGAAAGCTCATGAAATCCCCGTTTTCTTACGTCTTGAATCGCCGTTCCGAAAACAATTCGAGGGATCCTGGCCCAATGGATCGCCGAAAAACACATCGGGCAAGGTTCGGTCGTCGAATAGATCACGCAATCGCTTAGATCATATTTCCCGAGTTTTCTTGAAGCTATGCCGATCGCATTGATCTCAGCATGACAGCTTGCATTTTGAGTTTTAAGCACCGTGTTATGTGCCATAGCTATCATTTTATTCCGTCGAACAATCACAGCCCCAAAAGGACCTCCCTCAAGGTTCCGGATCCCTTGTGTTGCGGTTCGAACCGCTTGTCTCATCCATTTCCTGGAGTCTTTGCTCTCGGTTTTCCCCATGATCTTAGGTAGGCGCCGCTGTTTTTTGGACAGCGTTCAGGACTTGAAAGTGCAGGGCTCCATTCGTTGCAATGAACCCCTGATTATGCGCCAGAGTCGGACCGGCTCCGAAATCCAATGAATACCCTTCCAGATCCGTCACACAACCGCCCGCCTCTTCGATGACAAGAGCGCCCGGGGCAACATCCCATATTTTTTCACGAAAATTCGGATTCCCCGGTGAAAGCATTCTTAAGAAGACATCCCCTTCTCCGGCCGCCAGCACAACATGCTTGGCTTGACTATCTAAAAAAACAGATGGGACCTGAACACTTAAAAGCTCTTTGATCTTCTTGACCCGCTCGGCATTGCGATGCCCCAATTCCATGGATTCCAGAAAACATGCCTGGCGTGTTTCCATGTGATCAGAAACTCTCATTTCTTTCCACTGCTCCTCCCCGTCCAGTAGAGTGGCCCAACAACCGCTCCCGCGCAGGGCAAAAACAAGTATCCCTTTCCGGTCTTTAGGGAAATAAGTCGGCAATGATAAGTTAGGACAACTGATCGCGGCCATCCGGACTTCACTCTCTTGGACCAAGGCTAATGCCGTCACATACTGATCCCCGCGAAGAAATCCTTTTGTCCCGTCGATCGGATCTAACACCCAGAAAGTTTCGGCTGGTGCCCCTGCCCCCCGGTCGATCCATTGGCATACTGCCTCAGGTGTTGCGGCAGGGATAAAAGGACGAAGATGATCCGTTAAAGTTTTAAGCTGAATCTGTTCTTCTTCGTTTTTAAGCAGAGAAGCGTTTTCTTCGGCCACAAGCGGAATGCAGGAATGGGCTTCTTCCAATAACGCTCCGGCGATCGCTTGAATCCCGAAATCCGCTAAAGTAACGGGCGACTGGTCCTTTTTGGATAAAGCCTCCAAAGAAGGTTGAGAGCGTATCTGGCGGGCAAAAGCAGCTCCTTCTCTTACCGTTTTTAAAGCAAATTGGATTTCAGGCTGAGCCCAATCAATCTTCAAGTTCGAAAAATTCCTGGATACGGGCAAGAAGTTCTTCTCCTCGTATCGGTTTTGAAATAAACGGATACCCGCCCACCACACTGTCCTGAGCGGCTTCTTGCCCCGTCATCAAGGAGGTTAAAAAAATAACCGGGACCGTGGCAAGCTGCGGATCTTCACGAAGACGCCGAGCCATCTCGGCCCCGTCCATACGCGGCATCATAATATCAAGCAAGATAAGGTCGGGAGGATTCTCCCGGGCGAGCTTTAAAGCTTCGTAACCATTATGCGAAACCGTCACCTCATAAGCGCCGGTCTGTTCGAGGATCATTTGAGTCATTTCCGTGACGTCAATATCATCATCGACGATCATGATCTTCCGAACCGGTGGTTTTCCGATTTTTTTAAAAAATGCTTTGATCTTCTCAAACATAGAGGTCACAAGCCTTTAACTTTTAATCTTAAAAACTTTACAAGTATATGATACCAAAATAAAAGCTTCTCAACTCTTGAAAAAATGTCATAATATTTCTCAAAAAATCAGAGAGGGATCCATGTTTCTTTTCTTAAAGCTTATTTTAGCACATCTGATCGCTGATTTTATTCTCCAGTTCGAAGAGCTTTACCAGCTCAAAGTCCGCAGCATCGCCGGACATATCCTGCATGTCCTCATCCACGGATCAGTTTCCCTTTTTCTTCTCACGCCTTATCTTAAAGATCCTTGGGTCTGGGTTTTTGTGATCGCGTTAACCTTGATTCATCTCCTGCAGGACCTGATCAAATACGGACTTACAAAAAAATATCCCGCGAATACTTTCATTTATTTCATAGCGGATCAGGTTGTTCATGTGCTTGTGATCAGCACCGTATTCCTTTTTCCGTTCAGCCAAGACTTGAACGGCTTCGCCTCCTATCCGGGAATGAACAGATTCTATCTCAATGATTTTTGGACGCTTTTGACGATTTTTTTCATCCTGCTGACCTTCGCCGCTAATTATACTTTCCACGCTTTTTACCAAAGCTACGTGAAACGATCACGTCCTATGCATTGGATCAGTTCTTTTGAACTCAGCTATACGCTTTTTGAGAGAACCTGCATTGCGGGGATGGTCTTTTGGGTCCATCATCCGCTCGCGTTCCTGCTAATCCCCTTGATCGGGTTGACCCGTTTACCTTGGCCGGTCCTAAGAAACTGGACAGACTTTGGGGTCAGTCTGATCTATAGCCTCGGACTCAGCTTTTTATTCAGGAGTTTTCTATAAGATGCCTCCTCAGAAAAAACCTCTTCAAAAAGAAAAAAGTTGTCCCGCTGATCAGATTTTGAACTTACAGAAAGTCCTCAGTCTTAATAATATTCTAAACTCCACGCTCGAATTGAACCAGTTGCTGACGGTGATCATGAAAACCTCAGCTGAGGTCATGAACGCTGAAGTCGCATCTTTATTGCTTATCGATGAAACCTCTAATGAACTGGTCTTCCGTGTTGCCTTGGGCGGGAAAGGGTCTGAACTAGAGGAGAAGTTCCGCGTCAAGATCGGGGAAGGGATCGCGGGGACAGTCGCCAAAACCGGAGAACCTTTGGTGATCAATGATGCCCAGAACGATCCGCGTTTTGCCAAACGGTTTGACGCTTCAACAGGTTTTGTCACCCGCGCAATCCTCTGTGTCCCGCTCAAAGCTAAAGACCGGATCATCGGCGTTCTGCAGGCGATCAACCCTTTACGCCGGCAAGGGTTTTGTCTGAGCGATCTTGATCTTTTTGAGACCTTCGCGCATCAAGCCGCGATCGCCATTGAGAATGCAAAGCTTCACAGCGAGATCGTTAAACAGGAAAAAGCGAAACAAGCCCTAAAGATCGCTCATGAGATCCAGCAGAATTTCCTTCCTGATCTGAAAATCTGCCGTTACGGGATCGATATTGATGCGCAAACTATCCCGGCTTTTGATGTGGGCGGAGATTTTTACGATGTCTTACAATTGGGACCGGACCGGATCGGGATCATCTTGGGCGATGTTTCGGGGAAAGGGGTCCCGGCAGCTTTGTATATGGTGCGAACGATGTCGGAATATCGGTTCTTAGCGCCGCAATGCAAGGATGCCTCAGAGCTTCTCTGCCGTCTCAACGAAAAATTGGCCCAAGAGAGCTGCTTTGGGATGTTTGTCACATTGATGTGTCTGATCATCGACAAAAAACAATCCTTATTGCAGTACGCTTCTGCCGGGCATCATCCGATTCTTTATCGGGATGGTAAAACAGGGCAAAGTTCTTCATTGAAAGAGGCCGCGGGTGTTCCGCTCGGATTGACAGGCGGCATGTCATTCCCTCAAAATACGGTTCCTTTTAAATCCGGAGATTCTCTTTTCCTTTATACTGACGGGGTCATTGAAGCGCGTAATAAGAAAGGGCAGGAATACACGATCGAAAGACTTTCTCATTGCATCCAGGAAGGAGCTGAAAACGCTCAGGCTTATTCGAAGAAGATCTTTGAAGATCTAAACCGTTTTACGACGGGTGCCGAGCAGCACGATGATATCACCGCCCTAGCGGTCGTTTTTATTCCTTAGATCAGGCAGGAGATTTCGGAAAGATTCGCGGCAACGTCAAAATAAATTTTGTCCCTTCTCCTAAGACACTCTCGACCCGAACCTCCCCATGATGCATCTTAACCGTCCGTTCAATGACCATGAGCCCCAAACCGGTCCCCCGCTTACCTTTGGTAGAAAAAAAAGCTTGGAATAATTTCGCTTTCACTTCCTCGGTCATCCCCGAACCGTTGTCCTCCACCGCGATCTCATAATGTTCCGGATCTTTGAGCTTCGCGCGGATCTTGATCCAGGCGCCTTCTTTCCCGTGAAATGCTTCAAAGGCGTTTTTAACAAGATTAAGGAGCGCCCGATAAAGCGAGCGCCCATCCCCTTCCACTTCGGGGAAATCCGCTTCAGCTTGAAAATCAAGAGCCACATGGAACCCTTCGGCTTTCTCCTCAAGGTCTTTGCCAAGCTCTACGAGAAGGTTGGGAATACTTACTTTTTCTGGTTCCAATTGATAATCCTTGGTCAAACTGAGGATCTCCCAGGAGAATCCGTCCATATCCCGAAGCGCTTTTTCCATTTTGGCCAGTCCTTTTTGAACAAAGACCTCTTTTTTCTCTTTGAGCCCGATCCGCGTCATCTCATCCGACATGCGGGCCAGCTGAATGATGTTCTTGATCTCGTGAAGCACCATCCCCATCGCCTGTCCGACCGCGGCCAACCGCTCCATTTTAAGATTCTCCTCAAAAAGAAGGATATTCTTCAAAGCGCCTGAAAATTCTGAGGCTAGGTCAAAACCCAGTTCGAGATCCTTTTGCACAAATCCGGGGACTTCTTGTTTTTTTTCAAAGATCGCTACCCCCATTGAACTGTTCCGGGCAATTAAAGGTAAGAACAAAAATCCGTTCCGGATGGCCGGTTTCCCGTCCTCTAAACTATTTTGAGCATCCGTAATGGTCTTAGGATCCACTGGAGGGGCTGAGGGCGTAGCGGATTCAAGCCAAAGTTTTTTCTCTTTTCCGCTCAGAAATAAATAACCAAACCGCGCCGGGAGGAATTGAAGAACGGTGGAAAGAAAAAAATCGATCAGCGTTTTACTGTCCGTGAGCGCATCATAGATACGGCCCACCTCATGTGCGGCCTGGAAGTCTTTCTCGGGAGTCTCCATAAAAGAAGATACTAATGAATCCCGGGCCATATTGCAAGAAGCGGGATTTTGAAAGCTTCCGGAAGGATTTTGTTTGTCGTTCGGATGAAATCTTTTATAATCTTGCCATGAAAAAAATCTGGTCATACTTTATCCCCGCCCTCCTTTTGGCCACTATTCTGGCCTTCCAGTCCTTTTATTCTTATGAAGTAGCTTCTCTCAGGATCGAAGACTTTCGGGTCGGAATTTTTGATTTTTATCAAAAGATCAAGCCCCGGGTTTTTCGTACAACTCCTGTCCGTATTATCGATATCGATGACGAGAGCCTTGCAAAACTTGGCCAGTGGCCTTGGCCGAGACCGCTCATTGCAAAGCTCATCACCCGGTTAGCCGAAGCCGGTTCAAAGGTCATCGCCTTTGATATCGTCTTCGCTGAACCGGATCGCACCTCCCCCAAGAACATTGCCCAACTCTGGCCTGAAAACACTTTATCCCAAACGCTAAAAGTCCAAATGGATCAACTTCAGGACCACGATCTTTTATTTGCTGAAGCAATCTCAAAAACCCGTAGCATCACGGCTTTCGGCCTGACCGCGGAAGAGAATCTTAACAAACCTGTTCTAAAAGAAAATTTTGCGGAAGGACAAGGCCGCCCTGGGGACAAAGCGGCTAATTACATTCCTATGTATAAAGGCGCGATCGTCAATCTCCCCGAGATCGAAAAAGCGGCCTCGGGGAACGGAGTGATCGCGATGGATTCTGAGCGGGAGGATACGATCCATCGCGTTCCGTTGATCTACCGGTTAGGAGAAAGTCTGTACCCTTCTTTAACCGCTGAAGCAATCCGCATCTATCAAAACGCCCGTACTTATAAAATCAAACTCGGAGGCGGAAGCGGAGAAATCTCTTTTGGGGAAAAAACCGGGATCGTGAGCCTTCAGATCGGAAAAATCATCGTCCCTACGGACGATAATGGCCGTCTTTGGCTTTATGATACCGGACATCGCAACGAACGTTTCATCCCGGCTTGGAAGATCCTTTCCGGAGAGTTCGATCCAAAACAGATCGAAGGGGCCATTCTTTTCATTGGAACAAGTGCCACAGGCCTTAAAGATCTTCGGGCTACTCCGCTAAATCCTCATGCCCCTGGAGTCGAAGTCCATGCCCAGATCGCCGAACAGATCTTATTGCAAGATTTCCTTGAACGGCCGGATTGGGCAAGTGGTGCAGAATGGATCTACCTTTTTATTTTAGGGTTGTTACTGATCCTATTTTTGCCTCGCGCCGGGGCAGTACGCTGTGCCATCATCGGGATTTTGGCTGTCGGTCTTGCGATCGGATTTTCTTGGATCGCTTTCAGCCGTTATCAGCTTCTGATGGAGCCGGTCTTCCCCTCACTGGCGATCCTGTCGATCTATCTTGTCTCTTCTTTCATGAATTTCCTCAGGACAGAAAAAGAACGCAGCCAAATCCGGGGTGCTTTCAGCCGTTATCTTTCCCCGGCACTCGTGGAGAGGCTGGCTAAAGATCCGAAACAACTTAAACTAGGCGGCGAAACAAAGATCATGACCTTCCTTTTTACGGATATCCGGAATTTCACTTCCATTGCCGAAGAGTTCACAGCGCAAGAGCTTACGCAATTCATGAATCAATTCATGACTCCCATGACCGAGATCATTCTTAAACACCACGGGACTATCGATAAGTACATGGGGGATTGTATTATGGCTTTCTGGAATGCTCCTCTGGAAGACCCGAAGCACAGCCGTCATGCTTGTGAAGCTGCCTTAGCCATGCAAAAATTCATTGAAGAGTGGAATGTCCTCCGGGAAGAAGAGTCAAAAGCCAAAAACAAACCTTTCCGCAGAGTCCAGATCGGCATCGGCATTAATACAGGGCAGGCCTCTGTCGGAAACATGGGTTCGGAATACCGGTTTGATTACACGGTGCTTGGGGATGATGTAAATCTTGCTTCACGCCTCGAAGGACTTTCTAAAAATTATGGCGTCACGATCGTTCTCGGCCAGAACACCGCCCAGGAGATTCCCGACATGGCTCTTCTCGAACTCGATCTCATCCGGGTTAAAGGGAAGACAAAGCCTGTTCAAACTTTTACGCTTTTAGGACACTCCGAACTAAAACAAAAAACTCTCTTCACCGAACTTTCCGAGCCGCATCATCAGATGATGAAGGCTTATTTTGAAAAAAAATGGGATGCTGCGGAAAAATATGCCGAAGATTGTCGAAAGCGGATCAAGCCGGAAATGAAGCTTGAAGATCTTTACCGTTTATATACCGCAAGGATACGTTCCTATAAAACCCATCCCCCAGCTTCCGATTGGGATGGCGTTGCGATCGCAGACTCAAAATAGAATTCCAGATCCTTTAACCTTTACCGACCGAATAATTACCCGAGTGGCTGTTGTCTTCGTGCTTATCTTCACGGGACTTCCCGGCATTTTCCGCGATATCCTGTGCAGCGGTCTGGCTCGTTTGCTCGAATTGATCCATAGTGGTTAAAAGATCCATGAGCGCTTTGGCATCAACGCTCGAACCGGCTCCCGCAGCGCCTCCTGAAGATTCTCCCGAAGTTTCCCCCTTGGTCATCTGTTGGCCTAACGCTGCGGCGATCCGTGAAAGATCGGCCTCAGAAACTTGAAAAACAGGGACTGGTGCGCTGTTCGGCCCATCAACGATCGTAGCATTGCCGCTTTGATCGATATCCACGCCCACAACTTCACCGTTCACCACATTGCTCACATAGATCCGCCCCGGCTGGACTCCTTCCCCGCCTACAGGGCCGAGAAGGACTACAAGGGACTTAGCCCCGTCAATGATCCCGGCCACGATCGTTCCGCGGATACCAATGCTACCCGCCGGAAGAGTCACCTCCATATTCTCGGGTTTTTTATGAGCGATCTTTCCGGAAACAAACCGAAAAATCCCTTTCACCATACTGGCTTTGACCTTTCCGTCATCCGTAGCCGGATCATAAACAAATTCATCCATTTTAATCGAACTTAAAGGTCCGAGCGTAAAAACCGTTTGATCAAGCAGAAGAACTTGAAGCTGCCCGTCGTCTCCCGTCTCGATCACATCTCCCATATAAACCTTATCTCCGCTCTTAAGCGGATGCATCTCAGATTCAACGGTCGTGACCCGGACATCGCCTTTCACGGCAGCTGCAACACCGGCTTGAACAGGTCCGGCAGTTGTGGCTTTTGCCCATAATAATGTTCCTCCCATGCAAAAAGCGGAGATTAAAAAAACCATAATAAACGCTGAGTATTTTTTCATGATAGGGTCCTTTTTAGATTATTAGAAATCGATCGTTTATGCCGGTCCAGGTTGACGGCCAGCATGTCCGGATCCTGATGCGGACTCCGTGCCGTCAGTTACGGTTAAAGAGTGATCCGCCCCTGTTGCAATATTATTGATGGGTAATGATCCACTGCCTGGACTATTGGTGATGTTGATAACGCCCTGGCCGGAAATCCCACTTCCGCTATCCGTTGCACTAAAAGGGATGCTGGCCATGCCGTTCAAATTATTAAAACCAACCTGTGGAAGGTTGCTGAAAGAAAAATTTGTGGGACTGGCGCTTAATTCAACCGTCCCGCTGATGTAAGAACTTCCTGTCCCAACCTGTCTTGTTCCAAAATTTATTTCATACTGGATATTATAATACCCAACGCTCATGCCCGCCTGGATCAAGGGAACATTGTTCTGCTGGAAGTGAAAGATTCCTGCCGCCGGCTGGATCTTCCTTAAATCATCCCAAGTCGCACGGGGGCCAAGAACACCCGGCTCAGCGATAAGAAGACTGGCATCGGCAAGTTTGTCGCTATTCGTGATCTGGGTGAGGATTTCAACAAACCCTGTATCATTTGAATTCTCCAAAGTCAAAAAAGTCCCCTGGCCGGACATTTGAGTCGCAGAACTCATGCCAACCAGCAAGGGTTTCTGGGGCGGAGGCCCTTGTAATGGTTGCATCCCGAGTGGAAGTCTAGGCGCGACCGGCTGATGCTGCCCGAGCCCTTGATTCGGATTCTGTCCTTGTCCTGGACCTTGCCCGGGAGCCTGTCCCTGGGAAGGAACTAATCCTTGGGTTAAACGGTTCATTTCCGAATCAGGAACCTTAAAAACTCCGGAAAGCCCGCCGTTTTGATCAACCTGCACACCAAAACCTGTACGGTTCACCTGTTGTTGGTCTCCTGAATGTGCCCCTATCCCTTGAATATTGAAACTCCCGATCGTGGCTTTCGCATTGTTATTCTCTCCGGGACCAAGCAACATCGCAAACGATCGATTTGTTCCGGCTTCGCCAGCGATGATCGTTCCGCGGATTCCGATCGTCGCGGAAGGGAGTTTGATCGTAACATTATTCGGTTTTTTTGCCGCGATCTTTCCGGAAACATAACGAAAAATACCCTTCGTGATACTTGCCTGCATTTTTCCGTCACTGGTTTTGGGGTCATAGACGAATTCATCGATAATAATCGCACTGCTGGGTCCGATCGTGAAAACAGTCTGGTCTAAAAGAAGGATCTGCAAATGCCCTTGCGCATCGGTTTTGACTTCATCGCCAAGAAAAACCGCTTGCCCGCTTTCCGCAACCCGGCCGATTTGACCCGGAGAAGTGATTTCAACAATACCTTGAGTGGCAGCTACAACACCGATCTTTTCGAGGTTAGTGGGAACAATCCCTGGAGTAGCGAGGGGGACTTGCCCAAATAAACAGGGATTCACTATACTGAGGGATAAAATCAGGGTTAAAGCAAAATAAGAAATTTTTTTCATTGCTATTTACTTGAAACCTCCATTGGAGATAACATTTTATAGCAAATCTAATCTTCTAAATTCTAAAACAATCTTAACATTTCAAAAAGCAAAAAACAATAAAGATAATAACTAAATCTAAATCTATCTAACTCTAATAATTTAAACGGGTTAGGATCTATTTTAAAAAACGTTACAAAAGCTAGTACGGCCCAACGGTAACTTCACCCCCGCCTTCAGAAGGGGTTTCTCCGCCCGCTTGAGAACCTGTAAAACTGCCGCTTCCTTCCATGATCTCACTATAACTGTAATTCACTTGCACATCAGCATGTTGAGCAATCTGTCCGCTGCTATTCATTAAATTAATAACGGTTTCAAACTGCCCGCCGCCGGTTCCCGTGCTGATATCCGTAAAAGTGGCAGGCCCCGATGACCCGAAACAATGGGCATCGACAGAGGCTTTATCAGTATAAGAATAACCCGAACCATACATATCGGGGATATCAATGGCAACATAAGAATTGCCTCCGCCCACCGTACGGTTGCCAAAATCAATGTCGATCGATCCGGTTACAGTCCCGGGATAGCTGGATTCGGAATACATCATCATGAAACTCCCTGAACCTGAATAATGATAGACTCCGGTCGTAATCCTTGTTAATTGTTCCATAGTCGCAAGACCATCAGCGATCACTTCCGTATCTTGGGACATATCCTGGGAATTCTGCTGAAGAAGCTGATCGGCATTGTTAAAATTATTATTCAGTCCGTTCAACATATTCGCATTGTTCCCGTTATTAACATTGCCTTGCCCTGAATTATTAGTTGCAGAACCTCCGTTCCCTCCGTTTCCTCCGTTCCCTCCATTCCCCTGAGAACCAAGGCCTCC
>CAYQTU010000001.1:0-11879 GCA_964420575.1 uncultured bacterium | reverse complement strand
AACTGATTGAGCATATTATCCGGAACTTGAAAGGGATTCGAAAGACTGCCGTCTTCTCCGATCTGCACTCCAAAACCAGTTGTATTCACATTTTGGCTATCGCCAGAATGATCCCCGTTCCCCGTAATGTTAAATCCGCCGGGTTGATCTCCGGTATTATTGTTTTGTCCGGGACCTCCGAGCATGACCAAATTCTGATTTCCTAAAACAATCGTCCCACGGATACCGATGGTCGCCGAAGGCAGTTTAATCGTAACATTACTGGGTTTTTTTGCCGCGATCTTTCCGGAAATATAACGAAAGACACCCTTAGTAACGCTTGCCTGAACTTTCCCGTCATGCGTTTTTGGATCATAAACAAATTGGTCGATCACAATCGTGCTTTTAGCTCCAATCGTGAAAACGGTCTGATCTAAAAGCAGGATCTGCAAACGCCCCTGTTCATCCGTCGTAATTTCATCCCCCATAAAAACCGGTTGCCCGCTCTGTGCTATCGAGGCGGTCTGTCCCCGGCTTTTCAGCTCGACTTTTCCCTGCACGGCCGCCACCACCCCCACACGCTCAAGATCCAGCGAAGTTGGAACGGTCTGACTTGAAGCCGCGGCTGAAACCGCTGCGGGTGCATTTGAGCTCACTCCTGCGGTCATCGTCGGCATTTGGGCGATCGTGACCGGATTGGAAAGGGTAAGCATTGTTATGACGATAAAGAAAAAGATTTTTTTCATATTAAAACTCCATTCTCTTGGTCCAGAGTAATTGGAATTTATGGTCTTTGTAAGTGTAATTGGTCACATTGGAAAGCGACCGGTAATACTCATAGGATGCGGTGAACACAATGTCTTTGAATGGTTTGGGAAGGATCTTTCCGATCAACAGCGTTTCAAGCGGAGCCCCGTAAGTCACACGGTATCTTAAAATATCATCATGCCGCTTGCGGGTTGCGATCGCAAAATCCGGAGCCACATAACGGTCAAAATAAACGTTCATCGTGTTGATGATGAATTGACCTTTCCATAAAAGCCAGGTGTGCGAATTATTCAAGCTGACTCGGTTATAGCTGTTGTATTTCAGCTTTGCGTCCTTATCCGTATATCCGACACTGCTGGTCCAACGCATCGACGGAATGAACATATAGCTGAATCCCCAGGTATGATCGAACTGAGGGCCTTTGCGCTCATAAGCCGTATTATTCTCCGTGATGTTCATATAATCCTGCCGTTCCACACGGAAATCATAGAAGCTTGTGACCTTTTTCCCAAAATCATGTTCTAAAAGGAAATTCCCCCCTTGCGTCCTTAAGAAATTTTCTCTGGAAAGAAAAATATGGCTTGCAATGAATGACGGCGTGAACCGGAAATAACGGTGTTTGTAAGTTCCCCCCAATTCGTACTGGAAAGAACCCAGGTCCAACGAATCCAGTTTAGTCTGGTCCTGAAGGTAATAAGTAAAATTCCCAAAAACGCTATGTCCCGCTTGGAATCCGAGATCATGGGTCAAATCTACACTTGTCACGTTCAAAAAGTGCGTATCTTGATGCCGGGCATTATCTCCTTGAACCCCCAGCGGCACGTCATTAAAAAGCATGAACTTTGAAGACGGCGCGGCATTCCTATTCGTGTCAAAACCCCAGCCGAGGGTCTCTCGCACCGCCAGATGCGTCCGTCTTTTCTGATATTTAATCTTTTTCTGATAAAGCGCTACTTCTTCTTTGATCTTTGGCGGCAGAGGAACTTCTTTTAAGGCATTTAATTCTTTCTGAGCTTCTCCCAAACTATCCAAGCGGTACAATACGACCGCATAAAGCAATCTCACATCCGCAAGGTTGGGATTTACAAGAAGAATGCGCTCTAATGTTGCCGCAGCCCCCAAAAGCTCCCCTCGGGAGATCTGTTCTTGAGCATACCGGTAATTCAACCCGATATTGTCCGGGTCTTTAAGGATATCTTCATACGTCACGCCCGTTTTAAATCTGGCAAGCGTTGCTTTCTCCTCAGCCTTTTCTGCGACTCTCGCAACCTGTTTTTCCCCTCGGGTCTCCCTGCGGAGCATTTCGGTCTCGTCTTTAATATCTTCCGCAAAAACAACCCCTGAAAAAGACAGAAGAGCACTAAAAAGGATCGCGAGGATAACGTTCTTTTGAAAGGATGGGCAACGTACTTGCAAGGTCATAGTTTCCCTTTCTTTAATAAGAGTAAAAGTTTCATAACATACAGGAAAAAAGGAGGGCGGATGCCTCCAAACCTTGCGGTAGTCTACTCCTGCTTAAAAATAAAATCAAATTAAGAAATCGGCTAACCCCGCACGGCTAAAAAAGTTAACTTTGTTTTCAATGATCCTTTTTCGAAGAAGCGCCTCTTAAAAATCAACGCTTCCCCTTTTTAAAAATAAGCTATACTACGTTTATGACATTCCAGCTTGATCCTTTTCAAAAACAGGCCATCGAATGGATCGAAAAGAACCATTCGCTTTTGATCTCGGCGCCCACCGGTTCGGGAAAAACCTTGATCGCAGAAACCGCGGTCGAAAAATCCTTCAGCCGTGGAGAACGGGTTATCTATACGGCCCCAATCAAAGCTTTAAGCAACCAGAAATTCCGTGATTTCCAAGAACGGTTTGGCCCTGAAAGCGTCGGGATCTTGACCGGAGATGTTTCGATTAATCCGACCGCCCCGCTTCTGATCATGACCACGGAGATTTACCGGAACTCTTTATTCGAGAACAAGGAACGGATCCAAAAGATCGCTTGGATTATTTTTGACGAAGTCCATTACATGGATGATCCCGAACGGGGGACAGTATGGGAAGAAGCCTTGCTTTTCACTCCTCCTGAAGTGCGCATTTTGGCGTTAAGCGCGACCATCCCGAATGTCCAAGAACTGGCTGCTTGGATCCAGGGAATCCATGGATGCCCTATCGCTGTTATTGAAGAACATCACCGCCCGGTCCCCCTTCATTTTCTTTTTCAATGCCAAGGAAAGATCTATGATGACAGTAAAAACCTTCGCCGCGAAGGGTATCTGCAACGCGACAATTGGCAGCCTACTAACCGCGAAAGGCGCAAGGGATTCTACCCCATCCGCGCTAAACCCAACCGCTTGAACGACCTTATCAATTATCTTTTGGATCAGGATCAACTTCCGGCTATTTATTTTGCTTTCGGAAGAAAGCGCACAGCTATGCTGGCCTGGGAGATTGCTCACTTTGATCTCCTTAAAGATGAAGAACGCCGGAAGATTTATTCTCTTTATGATGAACTTCTAGACCGTTATGGTCTGGCTCATGAAAAATCTGCCGAGGAAATGAAACCTCTGATCGAACAAGGCATCGCTTTTCACCATGCCGGGATGCTTCCGACCTTAAAAGAGGTTATCGAACGGCTTTTCACAAGCCGGTTAATCAAGTTGATCTTCACCACAGAGACTTTTGCTCTGGGGATCAATATGCCGGCGCGGACGGTCATCTTTGACGAGCTTGAAAAATTCTACGGGACAGGGTTTAAACATCTTACAACGCGCGATTTTTATCAAATGGCGGGCCGGGCAGGCCGGCGAGGCATGGACAAAGAAGGTTTCGTTTATTCACGGATCGTTCCGCATGATATCCCTTTCCCCGAAGTCCAACGCATTTTGTACGGCAAATCAGAACCCGTCAGAAGTCAGTTCAACGCCGCTTATGCAACAGTCTTGAACCTTTACCGTGATCTGGGTCCTAAACTTCTTGATCTTTATCCAAAATCTTTTCATTACTTCCAGTCTTCGCGCAGAAAACGCGAAGAAGGTCTATCATCACTTCAAAATAAATTAGCGCTCTTGGACCATATGGCTTATCTCTTTCCGGGTGGATTAACTCCCAAAGGAGAGTTTGCGGCTTCTATTTTCGGTTATGAACTGATCCTTTCCGAAATGCACGCCGATGGGGTCTTGAACGATTTTACAGAAACCCAATTGAATGTTCTTCTATCCGGCCTGATCTTTGAACCCCGCAAAGGGGATCAACCTCCCCGCTTAAGCCCAGAACATGAAAAGATCCTTAAAGTCACCAATCATTACCATCGGCTTGTCCATAAAAAAGAATCTAAATTCCGCGTCGCCCCTTATACGAAACTCCCTCACTTTCATATGGCGCGGGCAATCGAGGCCTGGACCTGCGGAGAATCTTTCGACAAGATCACTAAGCACACCCATCAGGACGAAGGGACCTTAGTGCGTTATTTCAGGATGATCATTCAGCTTTTGCGGGAATTGGCAAACGCTCCGCACACTTCAGTTGAACTCAAAGCTAAGGCGCAGCGTGCGCGCGGTTTGATCGATCGAGATGTGGTGGATGCAGAAAGACAATTAAGAATCTAGGCTTTTACGGTCTGAGCCGCATCTTTCTTTTTGATCTCTTCCCGGATCATCGGCAATTTGGATCTTTCGATCCGGCAGACGCAGGCATAAGGGCAGAACTCTTCATGTTTTCTCGGTTTAACCGCGATCGTGGAAGCCTCGATCTCTTTTTTAAAGCGTTTGAGATACTCCAAGGCTTTATTCAAGATCTCGCGGAATTTCTCTTCTGAAAGTTGCGAAGATGCCGAACGATTAACGCTGAACTCCTTGGTATAAACCTCTGAATAGAATCCTTTCCGTTCGCATTTTTTGATAGAGTAGAATTCGCCGCCCAAAGGCTTTAATCCCAGATTCTTTTCAACCGCCAAAAGATACAATGGAAGCTGAAGCGCTACTCCTAATTCCACATCTTTCCGTTCAAAATTAGCCGAACGCTTATAATCCACAACAACCGCGCATGTTTGGCCCGGATCCGTATCGATCCGATCAATCCTTCCCTGGATCTTGATCTTTTGGGATCCGTCCATGACCTCCAGGGCCGGAGAGTCGTTTTCTTCACCGGACCCAAAACTGTATTCTAAGTATTTCGGGTGGAATTCTGTTTGTTCCAGTTGCTCCGACTCTTGCTCCAGGAAATGAAAAAGCATTTCGTAAAGCTCCCGCTCATCCAGTTCGTGACGGTATTTTTCTTCACCGCGAAGAGGGTTTTTTTTAAGTTCTTTTTTAAGCTCCCGCCGGATGAAGCCCTCGAGCGATCCTTTTTTGCTTCGACTTTGGGGATCCGATTTCCTCTCAAAAAATCTTTGAAGGACAGCGTGCAGAATCGTGCCCTTCTGTTTGATGTTCACATCTTCTAGAGGATCCTGGAGTTTTAAGATGCGGTGTGCAAAATAACGGTAAGGACATTTTGCATATTCTTCGATCCTTGTGGGACTGCTTTCTGTTATTTTAAAGAATCCCCCGGCCCAGATCTTGGGGTCCGTGATCTTGGCCTCAATAGGTTTTAAGGCGTTCCGGATCCGAGACGAGGTCTGGGCATCCTGCAGAAGTTGGCCTAGAGATATAAGCACGTTTCCCAGATCGGCTTCTTCATGGGCTAAGATCCCGACCACGGCAGTTTCTAATTCTCTCGCGGTGATCGCTTCTTCCGGGGACGGATACGGACGGCTCAGCGTTTGCTTGATAAGCTTGATCTTTTTAACAAAAAGATTTTGCACTTCATCTAAATAAAAAGAAGGCAGGGATTCTTTCCCTTCAATATCCAAGTGTGGATAGCTTAAAAAAATCTTTTCACTGGCTCGCGTTATTGCTAAATAAAAGAGAAGTCTTTCGATCTGCTGACGGGGCAACCGCTCTCCCAAAGGATCGGCCAATCCTCCGTTCACCAATCTCCTTTCCCAATCCGACAACAAAGGGTCTTCTTGGATTTGAACGGGAAAAACCTTCTCTAAAAGACCCGCGATAAAAACAACTTTATATTCTTTTTGACGGGCCAATGAAACATCGTAGATCTGCACACGGTTCTTGTCGCGCTCATGAAGCGAATAAAGATCAAGATCTACGAGCCCGAGAAAATGATCCATGAAACCGTGGAAAGAGAATTGAGGGGCACCCTTTTTCAAAAAATGTCTTTCCATTTCATGAAGCAAAGCCTCAAAACGCGCCGCGCTGGCGGCATCCCTGCGGACAAAAAAGGTATAGTCCTCACCGATTTCCAAAAGACCGAAAGTCTTGTAGACTGCTTCTCTAAAGATCCGCAAAGCCTCTTGGATCGTTCGGGCTTTTTCGAGTTTTTCCTCTAAATCAAGAAAAGGTCCGAGGATTTGCTGCTTTTTCCGATTAAAATCAAGCGCCTCTTTCTTTTTTCTGTCCGTTAACTTCCAGGGTTTTATCCAGGCTTCCCGGGATTTCGAGATCCCTTCTTCGAAAGAGCGCTGTTCAAATTCCGTGATCCATTCTTCTTTTTTGGCACAATCTCCGAGTTTACGGACATAACTGGACCTTAAGAATTCAAAAAGATCTTCCCTTTTCCATTGATCCCGAAAAAGAGAAAGAAGGGACACGACCGCCCGGATCCAAGGAGAGAACTTCAAACGGTCGCGTTCATGGATTTCCACGGGAATCTGATAACGCATAAAAATGGACGCGATCAACGGCCCATAATTTTTGATCTGTCTGAACAAGATCGCAAAATCGCTATAGCGGTACCTGCCGGTACGGTAAAGTTTATGAATCTGCCTGGCGATCAATTCGATCTCCCCTTCGATCCCTACCGCATCTAAAAAAACGACCGCTTCGCCCGGATCAGGATGTTTCTCGGAAGATTTTTCTGAAAATAAGTTTTTCTGTAAAAAAATAAGCGTTGGATTCCGGGTCCTGAAACAAGCGGATCCCATTTTTTCAATTTGAAAACCCAACGATTCTAATTTTTTTTGCGTTTGGGCAACAACTCCAAAACATGTTTGCTGTGCACTCCTCGAAGGAGCGGTTAGCGTTATCGTTACATCCTTCGCCAGTCGAGAGAGTTCGCGAATATACGCCAGCTGCAAATTTGAAAAATCAAAAAACCCGTCCAGCCAAATTTCCCGGAAAAGCACGGGGGGATTTTTTTTCTCTTTTTTATTCCGCATAAAAAGCATTAGAGCGTCCTGAGGGTCCCGTAAATGCCTTTCTTGAAGTTCTGATTGATAATTTTCATAAAGCCCTGCCAACGCTTCATATTTTAATGCTTGGGCCGGCTCAAAACTTTTTAGGGCATTCATACGCTCCCGAAAAAGCTCGGGAGGGATCAAAGCTTCTTTGAGTTCGGAAAGGAATTCTAAAAGCAGGCTGACCAAACCGGGCTGGGATCGGGTCTCCGCGAAATATTCCCACTGAGTTTTGCGCAAAAGCTCCTTGACGATCATCGCCCGAGTTAAACTGGAAGCCACGGGGATATCCCCTGCCATAAAAATGCTTTGGCTAAGACGGGAAAGTGTTGTCACGCGTTTGTGGAAAAATCCGGAGGTCCCTTTTTGGACCAGAAGGGATATGATCCTTTCGGTATGCTCCATGGAAGGAACAACAAAAAAAAGGTCGGGTCTTAAAGGATCAGATCTGGAAAGAGACTGCCGGAAAGCCTCGAGGACACGGTAGGTCTTGCCGCAACCCGCCGGACCGATTAAAAGTGTTTTCCCCATCGCTCATTCTTGGAAAACAGCAAAGCTATCCTGATTCTCCCAAAGCGTGACCTTGGAGACAGGAAGTTTCATCCGTTTAGCTTCTTGAAAGATCCGCCGGGCTAAAAATTCCGCCGTCGGATTTTCTTTCACCGGAATCACAGGCTCTCCGGCTTTTCGGAGAACCTGAAGCAGTGGATCTTTATCACAAAGGATCATCTTATGGTCTAAGTTCTTTTCGATCCAAGCCCCGATCGTCTTGCGGATATCGAAAAAATCCACCACCATCCCTTTCGGATTGAGCTTAGGGCTTGTCATTTCAATCTCAACCCGGGCACTATGCCCATGCAAATGGGAACATTTATCATGCCCGCCCAAAAGCCGGTGCCCATAATTAAAATAAATCATTTTTGCGACCTTAAACATAGTGGCTCACATCATCCTTTAGCTCTGTTTTTAAAAAAATGCTATACGCCGGTTAATAACCCGCAAAATTCTCTTTTTTGATTTGACTTTTCGGGACTTTCAATTGATCTTGAAGCATTTCTGTCATCCAAGTCACCATCGCCGGAGGACCGCAAACATAAAAGATCCGCTCGGCATAATCTGGAAGTTCTTTACGGATCATGGCGCTATCAATAAAACCACAGTGGCCAGTCCAATCTCTCGGACAAGCTTCCTGTGTATCCAAAGAAAAGATCACCTTAAAATGGTCCCCGGCCATTTTTTTAAATTCTTCCTTAAAAAGGATATCTTGAGGGCTCCGGTTCCCGTAAAACAGGGCCATATCCACCGGCAGCTTTTTATCGAAAACATATTTCCACATACTGCGGATCGGCGTAATCCCGATCCCCCCCGCAAGAAAAGCATGTTTCGAACTTTTTTCATCAAGAATAAAATTCCCGATCGGCATTTTAAGTTTTACTCGATCGCCCACTTTAAGGTTTTGCAGTTTTCCGGAAAAAGCGCTATCGGTTATTTTTTTAGTGAATTCGATATACCCTTTCTCGGTCGGCGAATTAGAAAAAGAAAAATATTTGAACTGTTCTTTTCCGTCGACAGGAAGCATAACCGCCATGAACTGGCCGGATTGAAAATCTACAGGCTCGGTCATTTTAAAACGGAAACTTTTAACATTATAAGTCCGCTGAAGTATTTCCGTGACAGGAGCTTCAAAAATAATCATCGTAGTCCCCTTAAGAAGGCCTTTGAGTGATTTGAACTAATTGCTGGATCACTTCTTCGACCACTCGGTTGGGCGTAGAAGCTCCGGCTGTAATACCCACTCGAACCGGCCCGTCCGGAAGCCATGAAGAAGTTTCAATGATGTCCTGAGCCCCGACCTTTTGATGTCGGATCTTTGTTTTTGAGATCAACGAAGCTGCATCTTCAACATGATAAGCCGGGCAAAACTTCGAGGCAATCTCCGCAAGGTGTCCCGTATTACTGGACTTATATCCGCCGACAACGAGAATAAGATCCATTTTATTTTCACCCAGTTTTTTAACGGCATCTTGACGGTCCTGGGTCGCTGAACAAATCGTGTCAAAATGCCGGAAACGGTCAGAAGGCCCGTCTTTACCATACCGTTTTACGAGACTTTCCCGGAGCTGTTCTGAAATTTCGATTGATTCGCTGGAAAGCATGGTCGTTTGGTTGGCAAAACCGATCTTTTCCAGATCTTGGTCAGGATCAAAACCCGGAGAACATGCTTTGCAAAAAGCCTCAAGAAAAGCCTTCTTATCCCCATCTCCTTGAATATACCGGCAGACTTTTTCGGCCTCGTTTTTATCTTTAATGACTAAATACTTCTTTGCCCGAGAACAGGTCGCACGCGTTTCTTCATGGTCAAACTTCCCGTGAATAACCGCCGTAAAGCCGTCACGGCTGTAGGATTCCACCCTGCGCCAGACGCTCATCACGGACCCGCAAGTTGTATCAATAATAATGCATCCGATCTTTTGGAATTTCCGAAGCGCTTCGACCGGGACCCCGAACGCCGGCATGATCACGACATCTTTTTTATCGATCCGAACATCCGACATCCCCCCAGGGAGGATCTGAACCCCCATTTTCTGGAGCTCGGCATTCACCTGGGGATTATGAATGATCTCATTCGTTAAAAAAATACGCCGGTCCGGGAACCGGGCTTTTGTTTCATAAGCGTATTCGATCGCCCGTTCCACCCCGTAACAAAAACCGAATTCTTCAGCAAGAAAAAGGTCGAGCTGCCCGGAATGTAAATGAAAACGATCCTTGCGGATGCGATCTAAAAGGGGGCTATGGAAACTTTCTTGAAGCTGCGGCTGAACAGTCTCTTTAAGTCCAAAACTCTTCCGGACTACATTTTCATGGTCCTGCATGACGCCTTCTCAGGAGGAGGGAACGATCTTGCGTACCGCAACACCGGCCTGTTGAAGAAGTTTGAAGGAAATGTCTGAAAGCGGATAGGTCGCTTGGTAGACCACTTCGACGATGCCGGCATTAATGATCATTTTCGTACACATCAAGCAAGGTGAAAAGGTCGTATAAAGCGTCGCTCCCTTGAGAGCCACGCCATGGTAAGCGGCCTGAACGATCGCATTCTCTTCTCCATGAGAACACAAGCATTCTCCGAGGTCTTTTCCTGAAGCATCAATGCTGGAACAACGCGGGCACCCTCCTTCGTTGCAGTTAGTGATCCCGCGGGGGGTCCCGTTATATCCGGTCGAAATGATCCGCTTATCTTTAACGATGACCGCGGCCACTTTGCGTTTAATGCAATTGGAACGAAGCGCGGCCACTTTGGCGATACCCATAAAATAATCATCCCAGCTTGGACGCGGAGAGTTCTGGGAAACCTGGACCAGGATCTGTTTTATTTTTTCATGCAGCTCTTTCAAAGGCCCATTATTATCAATCTGGATATCCGCTGAAGCGATCGCTTGATCCAGCTGTTGGTCGGTCTTGACCTTGCTTTTGGCTTCTTTATTTTCCAGTGCTAAGAATTCTTCATAGGTTTTAGGATCGTTCTCACGATTCCTTTGACGAAGCCGTTCAAAACGCAACCGGTCAGGCGCATGGATCCGAAGCAACGTAAAATCATTCCGGCGGCGGAATACCTGGACCTCGGAAGGATGACGGATCGAATCGATCGCATAATGTTTTTCGGGATCTAATTTCGCAAAAATCCTCTCTGCAAGGCATCCGGGACCTTCTTTTTCGCGCAACTCATTTCCAAGACCCACAAGGACATCTCTCGTGATCTCGTGACCTCTTTTTTTTGCTTCATCACGCAGCGCATCAGAAAGGGAGAAATAATGAAAACCACGTTCTTTAAGGAAATTCGCCACTTCCCCTTTTCCTGAGCCGTTCTTTCCCGTAAGACCAATGATCATAAATGCTCCTTATCGCGCAAAAAGATCGGGCATGATAAATCCCGAATAATCCCCATGCCGTTCTACCAGCACCAGCGAAGTAAAAGGTTTTCTCTCTTTGATCTCCGGAGTTGCCGAGATCTGCCTTAAAGAACTTCCGGGATTCCCCATGACCGGGCGTACAAAAGAGATGCCTTGTTTTTCCAAAGAAATTAAAGCTTCATCCATGTCTTCTACCCGGACCGCAAGATGGTAAGGCATTTCTTCCCCAAAAGACCCGACCCATTCCCGAATCATACTGCCTTGACCTTTTTTACCTTCGAATGCCTGTTCTAAAAAGATCGAAGGGTAGCCGGATTTTATGTAAAGTTTGGTCCAGCTATGCCCCCCTTGGATTAGCCCTGTATCTGCATCGTACTCGTATCCATGTTTTAAAAATTCTTGGGCACGATTCTCAACATCCAAAGTCCTGAAAGTGAAATGATCGATAAGCGGCCGGATCCCGACCCCGATCAGAGAAAGGCCTCTGGCTACGATACGCGCAGCATGATTTTGGGCAGTAAAGTTAAGGGTGTAATGGTGGAGCAATTGTTCCAGAGCTTCCGGACGGAATTGCGTCATCGGCGATATCGCTTTTGAACTTTTACCCTTCGCGCTTTTCATACGTTCACCTTCCAGGCCAGAAAGTCATGATTTAAAAACCTTTGGCCGCAGGAAGCTTTTAGACAAAAACCCGCCTAAAAGGTCAGACTTTTTTGTTGGTGGCTTTTTTGGGCGCTTCGTCTTTAGAACGCGGCGTAACCTTGGGATTACTTTTAAATTGAGGCGCAAGATCCGCATTGATCTTTGCCCAAGTGGGGTCCATATCTTCAGATTCCACAATCGAGCCGACCGGACATTCTGCCGCACAAGCCCCGCAAGAAAACTCTCCACCTACGCATGCGGCGTCGAATAAATCAGCCCCTCACCACTCTCCCCCCCCACCGCCCGCAGCCAATACACCGCCCCCCCCCCCCGGGGCGCGGAACGCCGCCCCG